>JAFCZY010000164.1 GCA_019314105.1 Deltaproteobacteria bacterium | reverse complement strand
CCCCGTGTCCGGTATCCAGTTTTCTAGAAATCATGACCGTCCAGTAACCCTCTGCCCATTGACTTTCAGCTTTAACATCAAACCGCGAACCGCCAGGTCTTACAGGCAGCCGGAAAGGAATAATATCTCCGGCCTTGAAAATCGAATAATCCTTTATTTTTATTGCGTCTTCCTTCAGGAGAAACCCGGGTACCGTCTGCTTTTTCCTTGGGTCCTGCATGTAAATCGGTTTTGATTTGTCCGGGGTATGATTTTTAATGTCCCCACCTGTTCCGGCATCTTTTCTCCTGCCGGTTTCACGGTATGATCCGGTTGGATTACCGGCAATGGTCAGCCAGGCATCATCTGCATATTGATAAGGGGCGGACCGGGCAGATTTCCAATGCCACAAATCGCCTTTTTCAGTACTGGTACTGGTGGTAAATTTCCAGTCTTTTTTAGGAACATCCGGAGGGCTGTGACATGTCACCGCACACCCCCGTGTTCCAAATTTATTGATCCGGGTAATTTCAAAAAGAAGGGCGATCCGGTCTTCATTCCCTTCCTGGTGATGCCAGTTGACTCCATCAAATTTCCAGGAATGCTTAACAACACTTCTGGTCGGATCCTTCCATTTTAATTTAAAATAAATGGATTCATCCGTGTAAGCTGACTGTGTGGATACGATGCTTTTTGATTCCGACAGAATATCTCTTCCCTGAACGGAAACAGGGATAGATGAAATTTGATTCCAAATCGGATCTTGCAACCCTTTCGGGGCCTGCTGAATATGTTCGGCCCTTATGATAAATATGTCTGCGGCCAGACAAATGCTTTTACCGGTCCACAGAAAAAATAGAAGCGATACAACAGCAAAAACCATAAATAATTGTTTGTCTTTACGCATGATACACCTTTATTAAAAATTATATGTCTTAACTTCTTCGCACATCCTAAATTACGCCAAACTTATCCGGTTTTGTCCAGACAAACATTAAACGTATTAATTCTCAACCAGGACAAAGTGTTCCATATATCCCATGATAGACAGTATGAAAATGGCAACAACTATCGCAGCAGCAGGCAAAAGAATTTTCCATCGGCGGGTTGGGTGCCGATGGGGGGAACGATCTATAAATGGCAAACACAGCGCCAGTCCTGCCAGTCCTGCGGGAATTATTGTTGATCCCAACACGGCCAAACTGCCTTTAAAGACAGATACGAGCTGGTTCAAAAACAGGACCCACCACTCTGGTTTGGGTATATATGAAGAATCTGTGGGGTCGGCCGGGTCACCAAAAGGTGGCGTCCAATGCCAACTGATGACTCCCAGAATGATAGAAACCATAATGAACAAAAACAGCCAGCGATTCACCATATTCGGATAAAAAGGAATCCTGGGTCGGGAAACCGGATCTGAACCCATTGATTCTGCCAACCCACGATGACGGATAAAATGAAAATGAACCACTACAAACAAGGCCAGCAGCCCGGGCAACATCAGGATGTGGAGTACATAAAACCGGGTCAAGGCCACAACGCCAGTCAAAGAACCGCCCTGAAGAAGTCGAGCGGCAAGATGACCTATCCCCGGGACGGATGAAATGATACTTAACCGAACCTGGGTTGACCAGTATCCCTTCTGATCCCAAGGCAAAAGATCTCCGGTAATGATAAACAAGGGCACGAACAACAAAATTATCACACCCGTGACCCAGATCATCTGCCTGGGAGCCTTGTAACTGCCGAGGATCAAGGAGCGACCCAGATGGAGTCCCATAACCATGAGCAAAAGATTCCAGGAATAATGATGAACACCTTTTACAACGCTGCCAAAGGGAACATTAAACAAGGCAAAATCAACACTGTCATAGGCTGTTCACGGAATCGGTGAATAATAAAAGGCCATGAAAATTCCCGACAAAAACAACAATACAACCAATACAAGAAGCAGAGCACCACAAAAACGGGTCCATGAAAGAGCATCTTTCGGGACCTCAAAGGCGAGCAGTCTGTCGGCACTCTTTTCTAGAGATAAAAATTCAAGCAGTTTTAAAGATCGGGGTTTCATGGGTATATTATTCACCGGTTCCACCTTGAAAATATCTATTATTTAAATTTAAGGGCGATGACTTCAGAATCATAAGAATCTTCATCACCGGAGTTATCAAAAAGCGCCATGGCAAAATTATATTTTCTTTTTGGATTAAAGGCGGTATCATCCGGATTTCCAGTATCCAGTTTTCTAGACAGCATGACGGTCCATTCTCCGTTGGCGTAACGGCTATCCGCTTTTATGTCGGCAAAAGAGCCTGTCGGTATTTTAGGCATCCGATAGGTAATGGTATCCCCATCTTTGAAAACAGCGTAATCCGTAATCTCCACAGCGTGGGCCGCAAGTAAAATCCCGTTTTTGGCCAAAGCCTTACCCTGGGCCAGTGTATATTTGGGTTTAGATTTATCCTCAGTGATATTTTTCTTATCACCGCCGCTTCCCTTATCTCCCTTTCGACCGCCTTTTTTCTCACTGATCTTTGTCAGCCAGGTATCGTCAGCATAACCTGCCGGATCTGAGCGAGCAGCTTTCCAATGCCACAGATCACCTTTTTCAGCAGTTGTCAGGGTACCAAATTTTCCATCCTTGGCATTGGTTGCGCCGTCGGGAACATGGCAGACAATGGCACATCCCTTGGTGGCAAAATTGTTGATCCGGTTAATCTCGAACAACATTGAAATCCGATCCTCGTTACCTTTCTGATGGATCCAACTTCCCCCTTCATACTGCCAGGCACCCTTGGTAATACTTTGGTTTGCATCCTTCCATTGATAAAGGAAAAAAATGTTGTCCTTAGTGTAAACTGCCTTAGTGGTCACACTGGTATGTTGGCCTGCGAATACTTCCTTTCCTTCAAAGGGAACGTCAATCCCCTTAGCTTTTCCCCAGGCGGCATCATCCAATCCTGCCGGTGCAGATTTTACTTTGGCGGCAATAAGCACTTGTTTGGAAGCCCCCATGGCTTCCTGGGCAGTGAAATGCAGGGTGCTGATAAAAACTGCCAGGCACACACTCAAACTGATAATAAATTTAGTACGCATAATTCATGTTCTCCTAATTATTACGGGTTAATATTACACTTTCATAAAAACCATTAAATTACCGTCTGCAACTTTATGTTCCAAAACCGTTAAAGGGCGGGACGGCGGACCGGCAATGGGCTGCCCCTGTGCATTGAACCGGCCGGAATGGCAGGGACATACAAATTCTTGTGTTTCTTCTTGCCAGATCACGTTGCACGCTAAATGAGAGCAGGTTGATGAAAATATTTTAATCTGTTGTTCTGCTTCGGCCTTTGCCCACACAAAACCTCTCTGGGGAAGGATTATCCAGCCGTCTTTCACCATGAATTCATAGGAAAGCATATTAAAGTTGTCCGGTTCCAAATCTTCAACAGATCCAAAATCAATCCAGTTACCCGGTTCTTGTTTCAAAGACGGTAAGATAGCGTAAGTAGCCAGTGGGATTCCCGTTACCAGGGCTGTGCAGCCTGTGAGAACGGCGGTTTTTAAAAATTTTCTTCGTTTCATCTCTTTAAATCCTTATGTACAGATTTTTTTGTTTTCATCTTTTTATAAATAGCGCATTGTGCATAATGATTCTGGCAATAGAAAAGCGCCATTGAGATTTTGTTGCTGTTCATATCGAGAAAATAGCAGTCCTTTCCCGGAGATCCGATAAAGGGACATTTTT
Organism: Deltaproteobacteria bacterium; assembly: GCA_019314105.1. Classification (GTDB taxonomy): domain Bacteria; phylum Desulfobacterota; class Desulfobacteria; order Desulfobacterales; family Desulfobacteraceae; genus Desulfobacula. The sequence goes on along the minus strand of JAFCZY010000164.1, from coordinate 1,376 downwards.
TTTTTTTTTTTGAGCGTGAAACAGTGGATTCATCAGATTTCATAAATTTTTCCATTGGTCTTCATTCTCTGTCAAAGTTAATAAACTCGCCGATACACGCAGTAAATAGTGACGACACAAATTTAATCAGCAAGAGACGTGCCACTTGTATTTAAAAACTTGTCATGAGAATAATTCTTATTTTTTTCAGATAGTTATGAAAGAATACAAAGGAATAGAGAAAACAAAAAAACCTGACTGGGACTGTGACCGGTCACACTAATGGGACGTCACACTAATGGGACATGCCACACTCAGATCTGTAATTCATATTTTAATTTTTTTTAATGGTCGCTGATATCATGGTGGGACAACTTTCGGTAGATGGTTTTTCGGTTTATTCCCAGCAGCCTGGCAGCCTTGGCTTTATTACCGCCTGTCATTTCGAGTGCCTGGAGAATATCCTTGATATCTACGGCAAAACTCTCTTCAAAAGAAGGGGGTACTCTTTTATGATATGTTCTTATTTCCGAAGGAAGATGATCAACCGTAATAAAATCCGTATGACACAGCACGAAGGAATGCTCCAGTACATGTTCCAGCTCTCTGACATTCCCCGGCCAGGGGTAATTGGAAAAAATTTGAATGACATCATCGGAGACGTCTTCAATCTCTTTGTTGAATCGTTTATTAAACACTTTACAAAAATGTTCGACCAGCAATGGTATATCATTGATCCGCTCACGCAGGGGAGGCAGATTTACTTCCACTACCTTGAGGCGGTAATAAAGATCTGCCCTGAACTTTTCCGTTCGGACCAATTCCTTAAGCAATTGATTTGTGCTGGAAATGATCCTCACATTCACCTTTACCGGTGTTGATTCCCCTACCCGTTCAAACTCTTTTTCCTGAATAACTCTGAGCAGTTTTAATTGTAATCCGGGTGAGATATCACCGATTTCATCCAGCAGAATACTGCCGTTGTCCGCCATCTCAAACCGGCCCGCCTGGTCTTTTACCGCACCTGTAAATGCGCCTTTGATATGGCCGAACAATTCACTTTCAAGCAAAGAATCTGCAAGCGCTGAACAATTCACTTTCACAAAGGGGTTTTGTGCCCGATGACTGCCATAGTGGAGGGCTTCGGCAACCAGTTCCTTACCCGTGCCGCTCTCTCCTGTGATCAGGACAGTTGTATCGGAATCAGCCAGATCGTCCAAAAGGGAATATATTGCCTGCATTTTTTTACTTTTGCCAATTATATTCATAAATTTTTCACGGGGTTTTAATCTGCCTTCAAGATCACTTTCCCTGGTTACATCCCGAATTACCAGGGCCGCGCCTGAAAAATTATTTTCCAAATCATGCAAAGGTGAGCCGGTCAGAACAACGATCTG
>JAFCZY010000163.1 GCA_019314105.1 Deltaproteobacteria bacterium | reverse complement strand
CTTTGTTGAAACCGAACCTTTTTCACTGGTTAAGACCGCCAGTCCGGGGATTTTATCTGGTGGATCTCTTTCAGGGCTTAAAGATATCAGCGAATCTGTTACCTGTGCATCTGCAGCAGCCCTTGAGGCCTGTAAAATTATGCACGAGACAGGCAAGACAATTGATACAATAGATACAGATGGCATGACAGCAGGCGATCTGGCGGTTCTGGCAAGGGAAACCCCAAGAATTTTAACGGTGGTGTGTTCCTGTGGTAATGATCTTTCTCAGAGAATTGATCTTGAGGCCTTGAAATTGCAGTTGAACAGAATTCCTGAAATAGAATCCGTTGAAATAATGGATAAATTCTGCACAGATGAAGGCAGACAGGCGTTGATTGACAGGATTCAAAAAACAACGCCCAACCGGCTTGTTCTGGGAGCATGCCTGCCCTGTATTCATAAACAAAAGATAAAGGAACTTGGAAAAGCATCAGGGCTTCATTCAAGTCTTGTGGAATCCCTGGATATGATGTCTATTTTAAACCAATATCCAGAGTTAAAAGCCGACGAAATGACCCAGCGGATCATCAGTGAATTGAAAATTTTGATATCCAGGGCCAGATTTAAAAATCCCGTGCCAAAAGAACGGCTTGACTCCAATCAGAATGCCCTGGTTGTGGGCGGGGGGATTGCAGGCATTACAGCTGCCCTGTCAATTGCTGACTGTGGTTATCATGTGGATCTGGTTGAAAAAAATGAAAAGATTGGCGGGAATTTGCTGTGGATGGACAAAACGGTTGACGGACTTGATATCCAGGCGTATCTGGATGAAAAAATCAAGCAAATCGAAGCTCATGATCAGATTACACTTCACAAAAAAACAAAAATTGAAAGTGTTACACACCATCCCGGAGAATTTGTTACATTTTTAAAAAAAGAAGATGAACCTGATGAGCCGGGTGAAACACTTCGACACGGGGTGACCCTTCTGGCCACTGGGGGGAGTCAGGCACCTCTTGAATTGGGAGGAAACGATGCCTCAAAAAAAGTGGTGACCCAGAAAGAATTTGAAATTGCTGTTTACAATCATGAGATTGATCCTGAAAAATTGAATACGGTTGTGATGATTCAGTGTTCGGGAACAAGAGATGAAAAACGCAACTATTGTTCCAGAGTTTGCTGTGTTCGGGCCTTGAAAAATGCACTTTTCCTTAAAGAAACGAATCCTGATATTCAGGTTTATATTCTTTACAGAGATATGATGAGTTATGGGTTTTATGAAGAATATTATACTGAGGCGAAAAAAAAGGGCGTGATTTTTTTCCAGTATGATGCTGCAAACAAACCCGTGACCCAAATTCAGGAAGACGCAGTACTTGTCAAAACCTATGATCTTTTGCTGGATATGCCGGTGGAGATTGAAACAGATTGCGTTATTCATGCCACCGGTATCCTGCCGGATCTTCCAGCGGTATTGGCAGATCAATATGGCGCAGAGTTGGATACCTTCCATTTTTTCAGGGAAGCCGATTCAAAATTCAGACCCGTGGACAGTATGAATTACAGGGTATTTTCCTGCGGGTTGTCATTAAAACCGTGTACCATTGAAGAGGCTGTCGCTTCGGCGGAGGCTTCCGCCATCAGGGCCATACGAATTCTTTCCCATGCGCGGCTGATATCCGGGAAAAGGGTTGCCGACACCCGTACGGCAACGTGCAGTCTGTGTGAGATGTGTGTGGATACCTGTCCCTATGGTGCTCGATCGGTTGACAGGGTAGAAGAAAGAATTGTGATTGATCCTGCTGCCTGTCAGGGATGTGGGGTGTGTGCGGCCGTATGTCCAAGTGGTTCTGCTATCTTAGAGGGACTTGACAGCCGGCAGATGCTTGATGCAATTGATATGGTATTGTCGTGAGTGAAAGAAATAATAAAAAGGGGAAGGTTATGGGTCAGGTAGAGAATGAACGTTTATTGGAACAGACCGGGGCAGTCAAGGAGATGATACAAACCTGTATTCAATGCGGTACCTGTACGGCTTCCTGTCCGAACAATGAATTCATGGATATCACTCCCCGGCGCATGTGGCGCTTGCTGTTGACAGATCATGTGGAGGCTCTTTTCTCAAGCAAATCCTTTATCATGTGTTCCTCTTGTTACTACTGCACGTTAAGATGCCCAAGGGGACTCGAGTTGACCCAAGCCATGAGTCTGTTGAAACAAGCGGCGTCAAGATTAAAATTAAAGCAGTTCAAGCGCTCTTCTCTTTTTTATGATGCCTTTTTAGACAGTGTTCAAAAACATGGAAGAGTCAAGGAAATGGAATTTATGACCCATTATTTTATTTCGTTGAAAAATCCTGTGATCCCATTTGGCTATGCATCTCTAGGATTAAAACTGCTGGCAAAAGGAAAAATTCGACCTGAATTTGGTTCGGGCGCCAAGGGAAAGTTAGCCGGACTGTTTAAAAAAGTGGCAGAACTGGAGGCATGAAATGAAATACTTATATTATCCGGGCTGTTCATTGGAAGGCACGTCGCTTGAATATAATATTTCTACAAGCGTATTGATGGACGCCATGGATGTTCAACTCGAAGAAATCGAAGATTGGAATTGTTGTGGTGCCACGGCTGCTGAGTCCAACAGCCATTTGTTGTCTTATGTGCTTCCGGCAAGAAATCTTGCCCTTGCAGAAAAAATGAAGGATTCAAACCAGATTCTTGTGCCCTGCAGTGCCTGTTATCTGAATCTTAAAAAAGTCGAAGTAGCTATTAAAAAAGACAAAGATCTATTAAAGAAAATAAACAAGGTCCTTGCCGAAGAAGATCTTGTTTTAAAAGGGGATGTGACGGTCAGACATCTTCTGGATGTCCTGTCAAATGATATCGATATTGAGACTATTAAAGAAGTTTCTCAAAATAAATTATCCGGCCTTACCATTGCCCCTTATTATGGATGTCAGTGTCTGCGGCCTTTTGTCGTTTTTGATGATCCTGAAGATCCTCATTCCATGGATAAATTGATACAAGCAACCGGTGCACAATTGTTTGAATGGGATATGGGGGGACAATGTTGTGGTGCCTCCAACACCAGCACAAAGCCGGAAGCCGGCATGGCGCTTGTGGGAAGAATTTTAAAATCTGCAAAAGGAGCAGACGCTATTTTAACGGTCTGTCCCATGTGTCAGATGAATCTTGAAAGCAGCCAGAAAAAGATATCCCATAAAGAAGGGATGGATCTTGACATACCGGTTCTGTTTCTCCCACAGTTTTTAGGACTTGCCATGGGAAAGACGAAAGAGGAGGTCCGTCTGGATTTAAATCTGTCAAATACAGAGAGATTGATAAAAGCGAGGGCATGAGTAAGTTTATAAAATATCTGAAACACAGCCTTGTTTCAAAATTGATTATTTTTGTCGGGTTGACCGTTATCCTTTCCATATCTGCCTGGGCGTATTTTAATATCAATAATATCAAGACCCAGATTTTGAATAATGTCATTGCCACTACAGACAGGTTGGCAAGCTCTATCAAGCTTAGCACCCATTATGCCATGATGTTGAATTCACGGGATGATATTACACAGATTATTAATAATATTGCCACTCAACCGGAAATAGAAAATATTAGAATATATAATAAAGACGGGCAGATAAAATTTACCAACCAGAAAGAAGAGATTGATAAAGTCGTTGATATTAAGGAAGTAGCCTGTGACCTCTGCCATAAACAGAATCCGCCGATGACTCGAATCAATTTGCAAACAAGAACTCGATTTTTTCAATCAGAAAAAGGCCACCGGCTTTTAGGGATTGTCCAGCCCATCTGCAACGAGCCCGGCTGTGCAACGGAGTGCCACTTTCATCCTTTGCATCAAACCATACTCGGTGCTCTTGATGTGGTCGTCTCCCTTGAGCAGACAGACCGTCAGATAGTGAAAATCAAAAAAGGGATGATAAAATTTGCTTTTTTCACCATTTTGATCACATCGATAATCATCTTTTTTGTTAGTCTGCAATTTGTAAAAAAACCGATTGGCAAACTGATTGATGGTACCCGGAAGATTGCAGAAGGTAAATATGATGAAGAGATTGATATTGGAGAGGATTATGAAATCGGGCTTCTTGGCGAAGCCATAAAAAAAATGGGTGCCCAGATCGGACTGGATCAGGCAGAACTGAAAAAACAAAAAAATGAATACCAGTCTCTTTTTGAAACAGTGCCCTGCATGATTACGGTTCAGGATAAGGATTACCGGTTGTTGAGATGGAATAAGGTGTTTAAAGACAGATTTGATCCGGAACCGGGGTCTCATTGTTATAGTGCCTATAAAGGTCTGGAAGAAAAATGTGTTGATTGCCCGGTTGAAAAAACCTTTGTGGATGGAAAATCCCATTACGGCGAAGCAGAAGGAATGAATAAGACCGGCGAAAAAAATCACTGGATATTTATCACATCCCCTGTAATGGATGCTGAGGGAAATATTATTGCAGCCATGGAGATGAGTATTGATATTACGCCAAGGCGCAGGCTTGAAAAAGAACTGCAACGATCGGAAGAAAATTATCATGCCATCTTTAATAATATTTCAAATCCCGTATTTGTGGTGGATATTCAAACATTTGAGATACTGGATTGCAATATCAAGGCACTGGAAGTGTATGGGTATTCCAGGGAAATGATATTAAAAAAATTATTTTCTGAATTTTTTATTAAAGGAGAAAAAAAAGAATTTATCAAAAAAATGAAGTCGGGCCAGGAGATTAACAAGGCAAAGCATCATATTCAAAATAAGGGGTTCATTTATGTTGATATGTGGGTGTCGCCCTCCAACTATTCAGGCAGAAAAGTGTTGCTGGTTACCGTTAATGATATTACCAAACGTCTTGAAACAGAACAGCACATGATGCATGCGAGCAAAATGGCGACCCTGGGTGAAATGTCAACCGGGATTGCCCATGAATTAAACCAGCCCTTGTCTGTTATTAAATCTTCTTCCAGTTTTTGCATGAAAAAGATGCGGAAAAATGAAAAAATCAAGAAAGAAATTTTTGATAAACTTGTTTCAAAGATTGACAGCAATGTAGATCGTGCGGAAAGAATTATTCAGCATATGCGTCAATTTGCAAGGAAATCAGACGTTAAACTTG
>JAFCZY010000006.1 GCA_019314105.1 Deltaproteobacteria bacterium | reverse complement strand
TTTATTGATTTTCTGGATACAAGACATACCGTTTATGTGGTCGGCTCAAGACTGTCTTATACCTTTGCTTATTATCTGGGATGGTCTTTAACCAAAATCAGGAAAGGGGTTCATATCATGAAAGGCAGCGACAGCACAACCATGGACATGCTCACCAATGCCCATGCCAATAGCCTGGTAATCCTTATTGCCACCAGCCGGTATCCCAATGAGCTGATCAAGTTGAGCAAAATGATCCGTCGCAGCGGCCACACTTTATTAACCATGACGGACAGCAGCATCTGCCCCGTCATCCAGTTTGCAGACCTGTCCCTTGTAATTCCAGCAAGTTCCATCCCATTCATCGGCAATGTATCCGGCATGCTGGCAGTGATTCAGTTTATTGTCCAGGAACTGGCCAATAGAAAAGGAGATGAACTGGTCAAATATCAAAAACAATTAGAGCAAGTTTATCTGGAAAATGATATCCTGTTTAATCTTGACCCCCTATAATACAAAAAGAGAGGAAACTATGTTGCAGACCCAGGAAGAACTGCTCAATGTACTCAATCAAATCGGCATTGAATATACAAACCATGAACATCCGGCCGTCTATACGGTTGAAGAAGCCGACCTGCATCATGAAGGAATAGATGGTGTCCATAGTAAAAACTTATTTTTTAAGGATAAAAAGAAAAATTTGTTTTTAGTGGTCACTCTTTCTGATAAACCTATTATAATCAAGGAAATGGCTAAAAAAATCGGCGCCAAAAGTCCGTCCTTTGGAAAACCTGATCTTTTAGCGGAGGTTTTAGGCGTTATTCCGGGAGCCGTGACGCCCTTTGCCGTTATCAATGATAAAAATCATACTGTCAAAGTGATACTGGATGAAGAAATGATGGAAAACGAACTTCTCAATTTCCATCCCCTGGAAAATACGGCAACCACCACCATCGCTTCTAAAGACCTGGTAAAATTTATGGAACACTGCAGCCAGGAGGTTGAAATCATCAAATTATAACAGACAAATAAAAAGGCAATAGCGGAGGACAGTATGTTCAAATTTTTTTTTAAACAAGAGAACAAGGTAGAAGAATTAATATACAAGTATCTCGAGAATTTTCAATTAATATGTGAAAATTTTGAAAAGGCTGTCTTTTCATGTATTAGAGAACCCCTTTGCGAGGAATTTAATTTTCTCAAAGAACAGACCGATAAATATGAATCCAAAGCAGATGATATTATTGATGAAATAAATAACCTCATGTATGGCAAGGTATTAATTCCTGACTCAAGGGAAGATATCATGAAACTTCTTCATGCCCTGGATAAAATTCCCGGTTATCTCGAAATTGTCCTTTTCATGATTAAATACCAGAAACTTGTCATCCCTGAAAAATTTTTCAAAGATATTCAGGATCTTATTGAAGTCAGCCTGGAAGCATGTGAAGCCCTTTCAAAACAAATTATAGGGTTTATCAAAAAGGAAAGCGGCACCCGCATACTGATGAATATCATTGATAAACATGAAAGCCACTGTGATTACATTGAAAAAAGACTGATACAAAAAACATTCTCCTCAAATATTGATCCTTTTATTAAACTCCAGCTAAAAGAGTTGATTATTTGTATGGGCGATATCTCTGACCAGGCAGATCGAGTATCAAAAATGATTAATATTTTGAGTATGAAAAGGAGGGTTTAATGTATTCCCTTCTGGGTGGTATATTTTTAGGGTGGTCCCTGGGTGCCAATGATGCATCAAATATTTTCGGAACGGCTGTTTCATCCAGAATGATTAAATTCTGGACCGCAGCTCTACTGGCATCCGTCTTTGTAATTTTAGGTGCACTCATATCCGGTCAGGCAGGTATAGAAACCTTAAAAAGCTTAACTTCTTTTAATATTTCTCAGGCGATTATATCTTCAATTGCAGCAGCGCTAACCGTTAGTGTCATGACTTTTTTAGGATTACCTGTATCCACATCCCAGGCTGTTGTGGGCGCTATTATCGGCATCGGTATTATCAACGGCCAACTGAACATTGCAGGACTTGGTAAAGTATTTATCTGCTGGTTTACAACACCTATCGGCGGGGCATTAATCACAATAACGTTGTACAAGTTTCTGGCTTTTGGTTATAACTATTTGAAAATTGGTCTTTTTGGTTCAGATCAATTATTGAAAACATGTCTTATTATTTCGGGATCATATGGAGCCTATGCCCTTGGTGCCAATAATGTGGCCAATGTAACGGCTGTTTTTGTGGGTGCCGGAACCTTGAGTATCTTTGGAGCAGCATTAATCGGAGGTCTGAGCATTGCCTTTGGCATTCTTACCTTCTCAAGACCGGTCATGGAAACCATAGGGAAAAAACTGGTATCACTTGATCCTTTTTCAGCACTGATGGTCTCAATGGCTGTTGGTATCACCATTCACATTTATACGATTATTGGTGTGCCGGTATCAAGTTCGCAAGCGGTGGTCGGCAGTGTCATAGGCATTGGAATCATCAAAGGTGCCAGTACCGTCAATACTCATACGCTAAAAAATATCCTGCTTGCCTGGTTTCTCACACCTGTCATTGCCTGCCTTATCGCTATTCTCATTACGTTTGGGTCTTATCTGAAATATACGGGGAAATAATGAGTACTTTTAATTACAACCTATCGTTCCTGTTTTGAAAAATAAAGATTGGCAAGGGCCAGCAGAGAGGTACCGCCGATCATGAGTACGGAGATGGCATTAATCACCGGTGTGCTTCCGTCCCGGACCTGGAGGTAGAGGTTGATGGGCAGGGTTGCCTGGGAGCCAACCAGAAATAGGGTTGTATTAAAATTCTCAAAGGACATAAGAAACGAGACGGCCATGGCCCCTAAAATGGCTGGTCTGAGGAATTTAAGGGTGATATGCACGATGGTTTCATACCGGGTTGCGCCAAGATTCATGGCGGCTTCTTCCAGAGTATGATCAAATTTTTTCAACCGGGCGGATACAATCAGGGTAACAATGGTGGTGATGAATGAAAACTGCCCCAGAACAACCAGCCAGAATCCCGGCCTGAAAAGTCCAACATCAAGACCAAAGTGAGTTTCAAAAAAAAGTCCCAGCGTATTGGAAAACAGCAGGATGGAAATGCCCAGGATAACACCTGGGATAACAAGCGGGGCCAGCATCAGAAAGAAAAGAAGATTTTTAAAAGGAAAATCTTCCTGTTCAAATAAAAAAGCTCCCATGGTGCCCACAAATGTGGACAAAAGCGATACAAAAAAAGCGACTTTAAAACTGACCCATATACTGTCCAGGTTGATCTGATCGTTGAATATTCCGGTCCTTTCCAGGGTATGGCCCGTGAACCATTCCAGGGTAAATCCTTTCCAAGGCAGGGAGGGGAACATGGAGTCATTAAATGCAAGGACACAGGTAACGGCAAGTGGTGCAAAAAGAAAGATAAAATAAAGAATTATATAGAGCCTGAATCCCTGTGAGTATGCTTTTGTTTGAGGAATATTTCTAATCATTGTACCACCTTGCCCAGACGCTGTTTTGTCAGTTTAAGTCCCAGCCAGATAATCGCTGACGAGAGAATCAGCAAAAGGAATCCAAAGGCACTGCCCTGGTTCCAGTTAAAACTTGCAATAAACTGGTTATAAATCTGTTCTGTGAACCACAGACCGTTTTTCCCGCCCATGAGATTGGGCGTCAGATAATTACCAAGGGTCAGCATGAATACAACAATGGAACCTGAGACAATGCCGGGAAGGCAATGGGGTATGACAATCCTTACGGCAATGGACCACACGCTGCCGCCAAGATCATAGGCTGCTTCAATAAGACTGTTATCCAGACTTTCCAAAACCGACAGCAACGGGACCAGCATAAACAGCATAGAGGTGTAGACCAGTCCCGTGATCATTGTGGCATCGTTATAGAGCATCTCAATGGGTTTATTCAATAAACCGAATTTTATCAAAAAATGATTGATAACACCGCTTTCTCTCAGCAGGATCATCCAGCCGTATACCCGGACAAGTTCACTGACCCAGAAGGGCATAAGAATAAGAACGGAAAGAAACCCTTGAAATTTTGGTGACACAACCTTGGTGATATAAAATGCAATGGGCATGGTAATTAAAAAAGTCAGGAAGGTCACAAGAATAGAAAAAATTGCCGTTCGTGCAAAGGTTCTCCAATAAATAGGTTCTAAAAAAAACAGCTTAAAATTAGCAAGACTGAATCCCATTTCTCCCAATTCATTTTCAGCCCTGATGGACATGATGAACATATCCACCTGGGGAAGAAGAATGAGAACCGTCAGCCAGACAAGCACCGGAGTGATGAAAATAACAAGCCCCCATCGGATACCCGATTTCATGGAACCACCTTCTCTCTGGGAAATGTAATACCTGATTCCGGGCTCCATCCTGACTCAATTTTGTCGCCGGGCTGTATGTGGTCAAACTGCCGGGTCTGGGGAAGTGATATCTGGATCTCCCGATCGGATTCCGGCAGTAGGGCAAGAATTCTGCTGTTTGCACCATCAAAAAGAATAGATTTTACTATAATATTGAACCTGTTTAATGTTTCAATGGATGGGTCAGGCTCCAGAAGCAGGGACTCGGGTCTTAAAAAAAGATCAATATCATCACCTGTATTCAAATTCTCACGGAAAATAGTTTTAAAGACATTGCCTTCCGGCGTCTTAATCATCGCAACACGCTCGTCTTGCGTATCCTCTATTCCGGTTATTTTGGCACTCCATTGGTTGTTTTCTCCGACAAACCGGGCAACAAATGGCGTCAGCGGCTTTGCATATAAATTCCTGGGTGTATCCACCTGTTCAAATTTACCCTCATTCATCACGGCAACATGATCCGACATGACAAGGGCTTCGGACTGGTCATGGGTAATATAGACAAACGTTGTGCCCACCTGGGTCTGAAGGGTTTTCAGCTCAATTTTCATCTGTTCTCTAAGTTTAAGATCCAGAGCGCCAAGGGGTTCATCAAGGAGAAGAACCGTGGGGTCAAGAATAAGGCTTCTGGCAATGGCGACCCTCTGTTTCTGGCCACCGGATAGCTGATCCACCTTTTTATTCTCAAACCCCGGCAGGCCGACACGTTCAAGCATTTTACCCGTTTTTCTCTTAATGACAGACCTTTTTTCATTTTGACGTTCAAGCCCGAAAGCTATATTCTGGCCCACATTCATCATGGGGAACAGGGCAAGATTCTGAAAAATCAAATTGACCGGGCGCTTGTTGGGTGGAATCCCGGCCATATTTTTTCCTTTGATTTCAATCGTCCCGCCCGTGGGTTCAAAAAATCCGGAAATCATCCTCAGCAAGGTGGTTTTCCCGCATCCGGAAGGCCCTAAAATAGAAAAGAACCTTCCTTTTTCCACATCAAAAGATACTGAATCAACTGCTGTGAAATCCTGAAATTTTTTAATAACGTTGACAACTGAAAGGTCTGTCTGCATATTATTTTGATGCCTTTACCTTATCCAGTATCATGCCTTCAATGGATTCCAGTTTGGCAGGGACCGGTGGATACCATTTGATATTGTCAATATCCGCATCGGAAAAACTTCGTTCAAAGTTACCCCTGACACTTGCATCGGTCATTTTTATCGCACCCTTGGAGGCTGTGCCATATTTTTCAAGATTTGTAAAAACAGCAGCATTTTCCGGTCTGAGGATAAAATTAATCCATTTGTAAGCTGCATCTGAATTTTTTGCCTTGGCAGGAATGGCAAAGGTATCAATCCATCCCAGAGCACCACTTTTGGGTGCAACAAAATCAATGTCTGGATTTTCTTCATGGAGTTTCCACCCGCCATTATCCCATGCCATGGCCACATAAACTTCCTTGGATCGCATAGACTGAAGCAGAGCATCCCCATTGGACCAATAATTTTTCACGAGATTCTTTTTATCCATAAGTTCTTGCCCAACCTTATCCATGAGCGCCTTATAGGCCTTGACATCTGAATACTTGGCAAAAGGATCGTCTCCCATGGCAAACGCCATGGCGATCAGTGTGGGGCGTTTAAGACGATAACTCACCCTGCCTTCATAGGCAGCATTGAGAAGATCTGTATAGTCGGAAGCAGCAGGGGCCAGTTTTTTATTGATAACAAGACCTGAAGTCCCCCAGCAGAAAGGTACGGCATGGGGTTTGCCATCGACCATAGTGTTCTTTTTAACCGCATTAAGCATGGAAGTGATGATCTGATCGGCTTTGATTTTTGATAAATCAATGGGTTGATAAATTTTGTATTTTTCCTGAACCGAAGAGATCCTGTCCTGGCTGGGTTGGGCAAGGTCAAACCCAGCACCCCTGGTGGCCCTCAGTTTAGCAATCATTTCTTCATTGTTGGTAAAGGTTACTTTTACATCAATACCCGTTTCTGTTTTAAATTTGTCCACAAGCACCTTGGGCGCATACCCTTTCCAGGTCAAAATTTCAAGAGTTTCAGATGATGCTGAAGCTGACATAAAACAAAAACCAGCGATCATGGCCATTAATAAAATGATACTTTTTTTCAACATTTTTACATCCTCCATTTTAATTTAATTTAATAACCTACAGTAATCATTACCGTATATTTATAAACAATTGACTTAAACTTTAATATACTCCATCCAGTTCCTGAGTTCCTGTTCCCTGATTGTTCCATTGAGAATATCATCTCCAACATCCAATTGTTCTCGAAGCCTGGTATTATCCGGATCATGGTACAGGGTTTCCATTATTTTGGCATAATCGGCAACATCCTCAACGGATGTAAAAAAACCTTCATTAACAAGAGGCTGTGCTCTTGCTGCAATAAGTTTACCCATCTCAAGCAGATTATATTCCGGATGGTACTGAGTTCCGAAAAAACTGCCTTTCCCCGAAAAAACTTCTATGGCCTGTACAGATGTGTGCTCATTTCCCGCAAGGATCTCTGTATTTTCGGGAAGTTTCACCACCTCATCCAAGTGCATGACAAATCCGTCAAACTTATCCGGTTTCCCCTGTAATAGACAAGATTTTTTACCTGCATCACTGATGGTGATCACCTTTGCAATTCCCCACTCCCTGCCCCTGGGATTTTTTGCAACACCCCCTCCTGCCGCGACAGCAGCCATCTGGATGCCCCAGCAGCTACCTATGGAAAACACACCAAGCCGGAACAGGTTTCTGGCAAGTTCGATCTGCCTGTCCACTCTGGGGTCAATCTGATAAATGGTTAAATCCGATCCGGTCCAGATACATCCTTTGCAGGCTAAAAGTTCCCTTTCAGAAGGAAGTGGTTGATCCAGATCGGCAATGAACCGGACTTCTATTTCAACCTCAGGCGCATACCTGGACAAAAAATCAATAAAGAAATCATGGGGATGCCCCACGTCTGATACGTCAAAATTATTTCTGCTCTGCTCTGGATAACCATTAAAAATGAGAATTTTATCCTGCCGGGTTGAAGCCATTCATTACTCCTTTATGATGGGGACAAGGCGCTGAGGGTAATCGGTGATTAGCCCATTGATTCCTGCATCGATAAACCGAATTATTTCACTTTTTTCATTCACCGTAAAGAGATTAATCGATTTTTTTTTGTTCTTGGCCCTGACAATCTGCTCTTCATCTATCAGAGTGCTTCGGGCGTTATACGTGGGGAATGAAAACTCTCCCCAGTCAAGGGGTTTTGATTCTGAATAGCCTATCAATGCCTGGATTTCAATAACGGGTTCCATGGCTTTCATCTGTCTGAGCCATGAATGATTAAAGGAAGAAATAATCAGCTGGTCAGGATCAATCGATAGTCTCCTGATCAATTCCATGACTCGCTGTGTTATGGGAAAATCCTTAAAATTTTTCGGCAGGGTTTTCAGTTCCAGATTTATTTTCCAGTTTTTTTCTCTGGTAAAATTCAGAGCATCTTCAAGCGTAGGAACCTTTTCTCCCTTGAATGAAGCCAATACTTCCTGTCGGATGGAACCTTTATTTATTTCTCCAAAGGGATCGTGTTCAATGAAATGAATACCCGGGTCAAGTCGTTGGATTTCAGACAGGGTAAACTGTGTAAACACCTGATGTCGCCTCTTTGGGAAAACCGCTGCCACGTTGGTGGTTCGCTGTAAGGAGTCATCGTGAAACAAGATTAATTGTTCATCCCGGGTAACTGCGATATCTGTTTCCCAAAGGTCTGCCCCGACTTTAAATGCCTGGTTTGCTGCAGCAATGGTATTTTCCGGAGCAATGCTTCTTGCTCCCCTGTGCGCAATAATTGTGGTCATATATATTTCCTGAAAATGAAATAGATTATTAAATTCAATAGTACATTGTTTTTATCCAAATATCCATTATAATATGCCTTGCCTGCAAATGAAAAATTCGTACCTGATTGGGGATTTTTTTGCTATTTTGAACGAATTTGAAAAATCGAGATGATATTATGAATAAAATAAAATACAAAATTTTAATAAAGGAGAAAACTGATGATAAATGGAATAAGTCGTTTTTCGTTTCCAACCATGGTATCATTCGGCCCCGGTGCAATAAAACTGCTTCCTGAGAATCTTGTTGAAGTGAATATAAAATGTCCTCTTATTGTGACAGATCCAGGACTGTTGCAGACCAACGCATTTAAAACAATAGAAGCTGTCCTTAAAACTGCAGATATTCCTTTTGGCGTATTCAGCGGTATTCAGCCCAATCCCCTGGATGAGGATATTGAAAAAGCCATGGCAATTTATACGACAAAAGGGTGTGACGGCGTCATTGGCTTGGGTGGCGGGTCTGCCCTTGATTCAGCCAAGGTAATACCAGTCCTTGTAAAAAATGGCGGCAAAATAAAAGATTATAACTGCAGTACCGGCGGTAATCAAAAAATCCAGGGCCCGCTGCCCCGGGTAATTGCCATACCCACAACAGCTGGAACCGGAAGCGAAGTGGGAAGATGCTCAGTTATATCCTCTGCATCAAACGGTTCAAAATATATGATTTGCCATCCGTTAATGATGCCGGCACTGGCAGTACTTGACCCTGAACTGACAGTCAGTCTGCCGGATTTTCTTACCGCCTCAACCGGGATGGATGCATTAACACATTGTGTAGAATCACTGACTGCCCCTGTTTTCCATCCAATGTGTGACGGCATTGCGCTTAAAGGTATCGAGCTCGTGGTAGACAATCTTGAAAAAGCCGTAAAAAACCCCGGGGATATCAGTGCCAGAGGATACATGCTGATTGCTGCAATGATGGGAGCTGTCGCTTTTCAAAAAGATCTGGGGGCAGCCCATTCATTATCCCATGCTCTTTCTTCCGTCTGTGGATTACAGCATGGCCTTGCAAATGCAATATGCCTTATTCCTGTCATGAAATATAATATTGAAATTTCAGCAAACGAATATGCAAAAGTGGCGGGGGTTTTTCATATTAATACGTTTGAAATGACGGATATCCAGGCCGCAAAAAAAGCAATACAAGCCATTGCCGATCTCAATTCAAAAATTGGGATTACCGGGTCTCTTAAAGATGTCGGTGTGAAAGAAGATCAGCTTGAAGAAATTTCGGTCAAGGCTTTTGCTGATCCGTGTCACCAGACAAATTCAAGGCCCTGTACAAAAAAGGATCTGCTTGATATTTTAAAAAAAGCTTTCTGAAAAAGGAGAATGATATGAACAAAGGATTTACCGGAACGATTCTCTCGATAAATTTGAGCAGTAAAAAAAATGAAAAGATAGAACATTCCGAGGAATTTTACAGAAAATATATGGGGGGAAGTGCCATTGGCGCATATTTCCTGCTGAAAAGAACAAAACCTGACACCAGACCCTTGGAGAGTGAAAATGTCATCACCATTGCTGGGGGGATTACAACGGGAGCTGCTGTCTCCGGAGTGAGCAGATGCTGCATCACCTCACTTTCTCCGGAAACAAATGCTGTCGGCGATACCCAGGTGGGAGGAAGTATCGGACCCATGATAAAAAAAGCAGGGTATGATGCTGTTGTTATTTCAGGTAAAGCCTCATCTCCTTCTTATATTTTAATCAATGGTGAAGATATCAGCATAGAAAGGGCAGATGATATCTGGGGGAAAACAATTCTTGAAGCCCATGATATCTTATCAGAAAAATATGGAAGTAAAAATCTGAGCATCCTCCAGTGTGGCCCTGCCGGAGAAAATCTTGTGGGGTTTGCATGCCTCATGGGAGATCTGAATGATGCTGCCGGAAGGACAGGGATGGGGGCTGTTTTCGGAAGTAAAAACCTGCGTGCCGTTGTTGTAAAAGGCAATGGGAAGATCCAATTTCACAATAATGCAGGCTTAAAGGCGATGGCAAAAAAAGGAATTGACAGGATTCCCGGTTCAGGATTCCCTGAAACACTTAAAAAATATGGAACTCCCGGTGTTGTTGGTGCCCAGGCTGAAGCCGGAAACATGGCAACACATAATTTTTCAAAAAGTTTCCATGAAAAATATAAAAACCTGGATGGTTCTGTTTTTGAACCTGAAATTGGTGCAGGCGGCACCACATGTTTTGGTTGTGCTGTTGGATGCCGCAAAAAAGTTACAGCTCAAAAACCATACAGGGTAACGGACAGACTCGGTGGCCCCGAGTTTGAAACACTGGGACTGTTAGGGACTAATCTTGATATTACCGATGCCGTCGCAGTGGCAAAGGCCAATGAACTCTGCAATAATTACGGTCTTGATACCATCGGCATGGGGGGAATAGCATCTTATCTTTTCGAATGTATGGAAAAAAAAGTTGTAACTTCTGATCAAACAGATGGCAGAATATCAAAATTCGGAGATGCCGACGATCTGCTATGGCTCATTGAGAAAATTATTCATCGTGAGGGAATCGGCGATATTCTAGCGGATGGTCTTGTAAATTGTGTAAAAAAACTGGGTAAAAAAACTGCTCCCTATGCCATACATATCAAAAACCATGTTCCTGCAGTCCACATGGCCCAGGTAAAACCAAGCCTGGCCCTGATGTATGCTGTTTGCCCCATCGGTGCAGATCATATGTCCTCGGAACACGACTGGCTTTTATCCAGTGATTCGGAAATTTCAAAGGGCCTTGGAATTTTTGGATCAGACGACCCGGATGGAACCGGGCTGAATAAAGTCCGTATGACAGTTTATTCTCAGTATTTTTACAGTTTTCTTGATTCAATCTGTTTATGCATGTTCTGCTGGGGATGCGGAAGTCTATACTCATACTCAGATGTTGAAGATCTTATAAATTCAGCAACAGGATGGGATTGTACATTCTGGGAATTGATGAAGGTGGGAGAACGAAGAATGAATATGCTGCGCATTATAAATGCACGCAGAGGATTTTCCAAAAATGAGGACAAACTGCCTGAAAGACTTTTTAAACCGCTTAAAGGGGGGCCGGCTGATGGAAAATGTGTCAATAAAGAAAACTTTCCTGTGATGATTGAGCAGTATTACGGCCTGATGGGATGGAATGAAAACGGCAATCCGGGAAAAGGAAAAATTTTAGAACTTGGCCTGGAGTGGACAGTATAAATAAACTCCCCGCCGCAAGCAGCGGGGATTAAAAAACGCCTCTGGCTAGGATTGAAACCGGGAAGGGATACCGCCTACAATAGGTTCATAATACCGGTAAAGGGTTTTTTCCCCCAGCAATCCATCTATCTGGATCTGGATAGCCATACGTTCCTCGCTGTGCATCCATTTGTTCCAGTCGTCCAGAGTGTTCCAGGTGCTCATGATCAGGTACTCATCATTACTATCCAGGCAGCTGAAGGTCTGATCAGTGAGAAACCCCGGCTGAATCGCGGCACGGGATCTGAGTTGTACAATCAAAGGGGCCAGTTGGCCTGCCGTTGCCTCATCCTTTACAGTTCGTCTGATAATAATAGAAACTGCCATAATGCCCTCCTTTTTTTAAAACAATTAATGTCAGTGTCACAACCTGTTCCAATCTATCAATTTGTCTGATTTATTGTCAAGTTGATTAAATTGTTTTATTCCCCCAGATACGCTTCCCTGATCTTTGGATTGGCTAACAAAGACGGTGCTTCATCTTCAAGGGTAATCTCGCCCGTTTCAACGACATACCCCCTTGATGCTGCCTGGAGCGCCAGATTTGCATTCTGCTCAACCAGCAGGATGGTGGTGCCTTTTTCCTTGTTGATTTGGGCGATAATATCAAAAATCTGCTGTACAATAATGGGTGCAAGCCCTAGGGATGGTTCATCCAGCAACAGAACCTTGGGTTTTGTCATCAGCGCTCTTGCGATGGCCAGCATCTGCTGTTCTCCGCCGGACAGGGTCCCGCCTTTCTGGCTTTTTCTTTCTCCCAGGATGGGAAACATTTCATAGGAATGCTGGATATCTTTCATGATCTGATTGGTATCATCCCTGTAAAAGGCTCCCAGCCTTAGATTTTCCATAACAGTTAATCTTGGAAAAATCCGTCTTCCTTCAGGTACCTGGCAAAGTCCCATGGTGGGCAGTTTTTCCGGCGGGACTTTATTAATCACCTTTCCCCGATAAAGGACTTCTCCTTTTTCAACTTTGACAATACCGCAGATGGTCATGAGGGTGGTGGATTTTCCGGCACCATTCGCGCCGATAATGGCCACAATTTCCCCGGGCATGACCTTGAGGGAGATACCTTTCAGGGCTTTGATGGATCCATATCCCGAGTGGACATTTTTCAATTCAAGCATCGGTTGTATACTCATCAGTCTTTAGCCCTCCTTTTCTTCAGATCGGGTTCCCACGCGCTTGGCCGGTATCAGACCGGCAGGCCTGAAGAGCATCATGATAACCATGGTGGCACCAAAGATCAGCATTCGATAAGATTCAAACTCACGAAAAATTTCGGGTAGAGCAATCAAGGCGGCAACACCCAAGATAATCCCGGGAATTGAGCCCATCCCGCCCAGAACCACCATGCACAAAACCATAGCTGACTCAAGGAAGGTAAAGCTTTCGGGACTGACAAATCTCATCCTTGCAGCAAAAAATGCACCGGCAAGGCCTGCAAATATTGCACCCATGGCATAGGCTAACAGCTTGTAAATAAAGGTATTAACCCCCATAAGTTCGGCGGCTGTCTCATCTTCCCGGATGGATTCCCAGGCACGGCCCACCCTTGAAAAATTCAGCCGATGAACGCATAGAGCTGCTACAATGGCCAGACCCAATGCAAAATAGTAAAAAAGCTGGAGTTTTTTCATCCAGAAATGCTCAAAGGTAAATCCATTTTCAAATACCGGTAAAAAAATACCAATGGGTTTGACCCCGAGGATGCCGTTGGGACCATTGGTCAGCTCCATCCAGTTGTTGAGAATAATCCGGATGATTTCCCCGAATCCCAGGGTAACAATGGCCAGATAATCCCCTCTCATGCGAAGGGTTGGGTATCCGACAATACAGCCTGCAATACAGGCGAAAAAGCCCGACAGGGGCAGGCAGACCCAGAAGCCCAGGCCGTAAGTGGTATTAAGAATAGCATAAGTATAGGCGCCTACACCGTAAAATGCAATATATCCGAGATCCAGCATGCCAGCCAGGCCCACCACCACGTTGAGGCCAAGACCCAGGCAGATATAAAGCAGCACGCTAATGGCCACATCAGTGCCGTACCGACCTGCGAACTGGGGATAAATCAATGCAACTATCAAGCCTGCACCAAGCCAGATCCAGGTGGGAAGGGCAATGGAAGTGGTCTTGATATTACCCGCAACCCGGGATATTGGATCTGCGATAAATTTTAAGGAATCCGTGCCCTTCAGCACATAGATCATGAGGCAGACAAAGGAACCTGCCAGAAGATAACTCCAGACAGTGATAGTTTTCTGAAAGGTCAGGGTGCCGTCGGGATGAATGCCTAAAAGAGGCCAGAGCAGCCCTAAAAGCCAGAGCATTCCGATAGTATATGGTTTCCAAACTTTTTTAAACTCTTGTATCATCGATATTCTCGCCCATAATTCCATTTGGTTTAAAATAGAGGACTGCGATCAAAATAATGAAAGCAAACACATCCTTGTACTCACTTGAGAGATAGCCGGCACCAAATATTTCAACCATTCCGATAATCAGACCACCCAGCATGGCACCGGTAATATTCCCAATCCCGCCCAGTACAGCAGCGGCAAAGGCCTTGATACCCGGAACAAATCCCATGTCATACCGGACCGATCCATAATAAAGGCCGTACATGATCCCGGCAGCACAGGCAAGCCCGGCACCAATGGCAAAGGTCAGGGAAATGATCCTGTTGCTGCCGATGGCCACCAGGGCTGACATGGTCTTATCCTGGGCCGTGGCCCGCATGGCCATGCCAACTTTGGTTTTAAAGACCAGCAGGTTGAGACCCACCAGCAGAAAGGCTGTCAATGAGACGATCATAATCTGGAGGTAGGATATGGTTACCATGCCGAAATCAAACCTTCCCTGGAACAACTCACTGGGATAAACCGCATCATATACTCCCTGGGTGAGCATCAGACCGTTGGAAAGAAAAATCGACATGCCAAGGGCAGACAACAGTGCTGCCAGCCTGGACTCTTTCCGCAGGGGTTTGTAAGCGATTTTTTCAACCCCGACGGCCAGGTAGGCACAATAGGCCATGGCCATTGCAAAAGAAGCGGTCAAACAGATTATCGGATGCGTTTCCATATATCCAATTCCGGCAAAATAACCCAGGGCAATGGCGCCCACATATCCGCCGGCGGCAAAGAATTCGCCATGGGCAAAATTGATGAGCTGGATCACACCGTATACCATGGTATACCCGAGGGCGATCAATGCATACATCCCGCCAAGCGTTATACCGTTTATCAACTGCTGAATAAAATATTCCATTTTATTTAATTTTCTTTACTTCGTGGCGTAAACTACAAAAATGCGGCCGGAATACAATGCCGGCCGCATCACGTTTTACAGGACTACTTGATCAGACCGTTCATGGGTTCCCAATAGGGAACAAATTTACCGTCAACAACTTTAAAGGCAATATAGGAAGAACCGGAATCTCCATTGGCTGCAAACTTGATTCGTTTTGCAACACCCTGGTAATCCTGTTTCATGAGTTCAGCCTTGATTTTGGCAGGATCTGTGGAACCGGCAGCCTTGATCGCCATCAAAAGAGAGGTGGCGCCGTCAAAGGCATAGGTTGCATAGGCTGCAATCGCACCGTATTTAGGCACATATCTGTCTTCAAATGCTTTGTATTCCGGTGTAGAAGGATCGGTAAATCCATAGGTCAGGTAGACCCCTTCTGCAGCATCTTTAGCCACTTCCATAAATTTGGGCTGGAACACGGCATCCTGGGTGACAATCTGGGATTTCAGACCCAGGCGTTTTGCCTGGAGTGTCATCATGGAAGCAGGAGAAAATCCCTGGAGAGACATGTAAAAAACATCGGCATTTTTCTGTTTTGCCATGGTTAAGATGGCAGAAAAATCTTTATCGCCCTGGTTGACATGCTCATGGCCCAGCACTTTGATACCCAGTTTTTCAGCGGCTATACGGACACCGTCTGCAAGACCCTGGGAATAGGTGGTTTTATCATCCACGAGAAAAATGGTTTTGGCACCCAGAGATTCTTTTATAAATTTCGCAGCTGCAGGAGCCTGGTCATCATCTCTTCCACACATTCTGAACATATATTTAAGGCCGCGATCCGTTACATCCTGGTGGGTGGAAGCAGGGGTAATCATGGGAATGCTTTCTTCGTCCAGCACTTCAGATGCCGGAATGGTTGAAGAAGAGCAATAAGCGCCTACCACACCGACAACTTCAAGATTGAGCAGCTTGTTGGCTGCGGCAACAGCTTGTCTTGGGTCACAGGCGGTATCCTGGGGGAAAAATTCAATCTTGTCATAACCCGGCATTCCACCGGCTTCTTCAAATACTTTAATGGCCGTCCAAACACCGTTTTTAATATCTGTTCCATCAGACGCATAAGGACCTGTCAAGGGACTCATGGAACCGATTTTCAGGGTTTTTGCAGAAACGGCAGCGAACAGAAATGGAACCAGAATAAGGCCCATAACTATCATTG
>JAFCZY010000005.1 GCA_019314105.1 Deltaproteobacteria bacterium | reverse complement strand
GTTTGCCACACTTACCCCAAATCCATGAAAAAATATTTTATTGACATGCTACTCCGCATGGTTGCTTGATAATGGTAGTTTGATTTTGGTGAAACTTCAGTTTTATATGAAACACCACTCTCCAAAAAAACATAGCTCACCGCCGACACTGCCTTTTCTTGCAATGTTTTCACATAAATAAAATTTTAAATATATTTTTTGCTCGCACTCCTTTGTTTTCGCCTGCATTCTCAAAATCTATTATTTTTATGAAGTGGTATGATCAGTCTGGTTTCATACAGTTTTATATGCGTAGTCCCTTCAAATGAAGGGCTGACAGTTCGTTGTGCAAAAGACTGATCAGTCATGTTATTATCGCGCTCTATGGCTTCAGTTCGTCATCGACCTTTATTTCCACTTTTAAAAAATAATCCTATAATAAATCTGTAACTTCATTAGTGCTGACTTTTAATTTTCACATGGAACTAGTTCATAGCCGAGTTGTTTGGCCCTTTTTTTAATATTCTTAATGGCCCTTTGTTTGGTTTGGACGTTCAAGTAATCTTCACCAAGGTCCATGAAGGTCTCGCCATGCTTAATGATATTATAAATTGCTTTTGAGATTCGATGTGCTATTGCAACGATTGCCTTTTTGGCACCACGCCTGGCCTTTAATTTGTAATATTTGGCACGGTAATATGACCCCTTTTTTTTTACGGCTGCCCATGCAACTTCTACCAATATCGTTTTAAAAGGGTGACTTCGAACAGATGTTCTACCACTTTTCCTTTTACCACCACTTTCATTATTGCCGGGGCATAACCCTGCCCAGGAAGCAAGTGCTGCCATACAAATAAATTCATCTAAAGTAACCCCGATTTCACTAACGATTGATTGGGCAGATTTTTTATCGATACCTGGAATTTCATCCAGACGATCCAACAAATCCTGATGCTTTGCTGTAAGAGTGTCCATCCTTTCGGTTATTTCACTGACCCGTCTTTCAAAGAGTGTAATCATTTCCATCATACCGATTAACTGAAATCGATGGTGATCTTCAAAAAAACCTTGGATGCTACGATGCAGTTCTTCAGATTTTGCTTTCAGACCTCTTTTAGCATTCTCTTTTATTTTGGCTATGCTCAATTCAGATTCATTGCATAATAAAAAAATCAGATTGCGCCCTGTAACTCCAAACAAATCAGATACCACAGAATCAATCTTAATGTTGGCAGTTTCAAAAAGTTTATGGATACGTCTTTTATAGTCCGCCAGGGATTCTGTATAAGTTCTTCTCAACCGCGTCAGCTCTCTCCATTGACGTATCTCCTTTGGAGGAATGTAGCTGTTTTTTAACAACCCATGCCTCAGAAGGCTTGCAAGCCATTTACTATCACTTATATCTGTTTTCCGACCCGGAACATTTTTAATATGCCTGGCATTTACAAGAGTTACTTCCATGAATCCCTCTAGAACATTGTGAACAGGTCGCCAATAAACCCCGGTGCTCTCCATAGCTAATATCGGGCAATTATTATCTGTTAACCATTTTCTCATCTCCAACAATTCATTGGTGAATGTTCCAAACTCTTTTACCTCAGATTGTTCATTGCCTTGTTCATCAACTGTAATAAGACAGGCTGATATTTTCTTCTTATGTACATCTAATCCGCAACAAACAGGGTGAACAATTTGAATAAATGTGGTATCTAATTTCTTGGTCATAGCTATCCTCATGATTTTATTTTGGTTGTAAAAAAATGTGATAGTTATGACCATTTCTTCAATTTTGCAAGTGTTTCATTCTTTGTTGTGCCCGCCAGGGCATGGATGTTATTAAGACTATCGAAGAAGTGTTCGAATGTCTTTTCGTTTATCTTCAGCATATATTCTTCGCAGTTTTGGTTTTTCAATTTTTCCGGTAGGATTTCTGGGAACATCGCCAAAAAAGATTTTTTTTAAGTGTTTATATCGGGGCAGTTCCTGTTGGAATTCGATGATATCACTTTCACAAAGGATACACCCGGGTTTAACGCTGATGATTCCGGCAGGGACTTCCCCAAGCCGTTCATCCGGGATACCGATAACGGCCACATCTTTTATTTTTTTATGTTTTTGAAAAAAATTTTCAATTTCAACAGGGAAAATATTTTCTCCACCATAGATAATCATGTCTTTTTTCCGGTCCACAAGCCAGATAAACCCATCTTTATCATATCTGGCAATATCACCAGTTCGAAGCCATCCGTCGTTGAGTGCCTTTGCAGTTGCTTCGGGGTTTTTATAATATTCTTTCATTACCCCCGGGCCCCGTATAATGAGTTCACCTGATTCATTACCGAAAAGCAGGGCCCCCTGTTTATCTACAATTTTTGCTTCCCAGTCAAATCCCGGCAGCCCGATGGGACCGATTCTGTCGGCATTTTCAAGTCCTAAATGAACACACCCCGGACCGGTTGATTCGGTCAGGCCATAGTTGGTGTCATAATCCTGATTGGGGAAATATTTTTTCCAGTTTTCAATCAGGCTTGGCGGAACCGGCTGGGCACCGGCATGCATCAGACGCCATTGGGAAAGCGTAAATTTTGAAAGATCAATCTCTTTGTTCTCAATGGCAATAAGGATATCATGGGCCCAGGGAACCAGAAGCCAGACAATGGTGCATTTTTCTTCGGAGACAGCTTCAATTATCCATTGCGGTTTTACTCCTTTAAGAAGGATAGATTTTCCTCCCACAAGAAAACTGCCCATCCAGTGCATCTTGGCGCCGGTATGATACAGGGGGGGGATACAAAGGAAAATATCTTCATGGGTCTGACCATGATGGGCATGCTCAATATAGCAGGCATGCTCAAGGTTCCTGTGGGTTAAAAGGACAGCTTTAGGGTTACCGGTTGTGCCACTGGTAAAATATAGGGCGGCATCATCTTTGACATCAAGATGAACCTTGGGCGGGTTATCTCCTGATTCCGATTCAATAAATGTCTCATATTGGATTGCCCAGTCCGGGCATGAAGTTGAAGGACCTGTGAAAATCCAGAGGTGAACGGATTTAAGCTTATTTCTGATGGATTCAATTCTTTCAATGAATTCTTCACCGAAAATAAAAACATTCGCTTCAGCAGTATTTGTACAGATAAGGATTTTGTCAGACTCAAACCTGAAGTTTAACGGAACTGCCCATGCACCGGTATAAAGGATGCCAAAATAAATGGGAAGCCATTCAAGGCAGTTTGTCATCAATTGGACAATTTTGTTTCCTTTATGGATGCCCTTTTTTGTAAGGGCATTGGCAAATCGATTGGAAGTCCTGTAAAATTCTTCCCATGTAATGGAGTCACTGGAGTTTAGAGAAGGCGTTCGTTCGACAAGTGCGGTCTTGTCTCTATACATTAAGGCATTTCTGGCTAAAATCTCAGTAATAATCATTTATAATTAAGCACCTTTTTATAAATATAAAAAATCCTGCCGCGCAACTATAGAACACGGCAGGATTATATTCAACAGGTTTTGTCCGATTTTATTTGGTTTTATTTATCTTTTTTGACCTCTTCGAAATCAGCATCAACAACATCGTCATCATCCTGAGCGGCGGCGCCGGCATCAGCACCCTGGCCGCTTTGTCCTTCCTGGGCTGCCTGCTGGTACATGACCTCAGCAAGTTTATGGGATGCTTGTGACAGCGTTTCGATTTTCTGTTTTATCTCATCAACATTGGTTGAATCTTTAGCCTGTTTCAATGCTTCAACAGCCGTTTCAATATTTTTCCGGGTCTCTTCATCAACCTTATCGCCATGCTCTTTCAAGGTTTTTTCAGTCTGGTCAACAAGGGCTTCCGCACTATTTTTGGTATCAACCAGTTCTTTTTTCTTTTTATCTTCATCCGCATGCATTTCTGCATCCTTGACCATATTGTTGATTTCTTCTTCTGAAAGGCCGCTGGCTGCTGTGATTTGGATGGATTGCTCTTTCCCGGTTGCCTTGTCTTTTGCTGCTACATGGACAATACCATTGGCATCAATATCAAAGGAAACCTCAATCTGCGGAACACCTCTTGGTGCGGGCGGAATGTCAGACAATTCAAATTGTCCAAGGGTTTTATTGCCGCTTGCAATCTCCCTTTCACCTTGGAGTACGTGGATAGAAACAGCTGGCTGATTGTCAGCAGCAGTTGAAAATACCTGACTCTTTTTGGTGGGGATGGTCGTGTTTTTATCAATGAGTTTGGTCATCACACCGCCAAGGGTTTCAATACCAAGCGATAATGGGGTAACATCCAGCAGAAGTACATCATTTACATCTCCCTGGAGAACACCTGCCTGGACAGCAGCGCCCATGGCAACCACTTCATCCGGGTTTACCCCTTTATGGGGTTTTTTCCCGAATATTTTTTCAACCCGTTCCTGAACTGCGGGCATACGGGTCATGCCCCCGACAAGGACCACTTCATCAACACCGCCAGTCCCCAATTTTGCTTCTTTTATAGCTGTTCGACAAGGTTTATCAAGTTTATCTAACAGATCTGCTACCAGGGATTCAAGCTTTGCACGGGTCAGTTTTATATCAAGGTGTTTCGGGCCGGATGCATCCGCAGTGATAAATGGCAGGTTGATATTGGTTTCAGTCGCTGTTGAAAGCTCCATTTTGGCTTTTTCAGCCGCTTCTTTAAGACGCTGGAGAGCCATCTTATCTCCTCTGACGTCAATAGCCTGGTCTTTTTTAAATTCATCGGCAATATAATCGATTATTCTTAAGTCAAAGTCTTCACCCCCCAGATGGGTATCACCGGATGTTGATTTTACTTCAAAAACGCCATCACCGATTTCAAGGACTGACACATCAAATGTGCCGCCCCCTAAATCAAACACAGCAATTTTTTCTTCACTTTTTTTATCAAGGCCGTAGGCCAGGGATGCGGCTGTGGGTTCATTGATGATTCGTTTTACTTCAAGACCGGCAATTTTTCCGGCATCTTTTGTGGCCTGTCTCTGGCTGTCGTTAAAATAGGCGGGTACGGTAATAACCGCTTCAGTGACGGCTTCGCCCAGATAATCTTCGGCTGTCTTTTTAATATTTGCCAGTATAAAGGATGAAATTTCAGCAGGACTGTGTTGTTTTCCCCTTAAATTGATTCGGGTGTCCCCATTGGATGCGCCTTCAATTTTATAAGGAAGAATAGGGATATCATTTTGAATTTCTTTTGATTTAAATTTTCTTCCAATCAGTCTTTTTACAGCAAATATAGTATTTTCAGGGTTGGTAACAGCTTGCCTTTTAGCCGTTTGCCCAACAGTTCGCTCACCGGCTTCAGAAACGGCAACAATAGATGGCGTAGTCCGCCCGCCTTCTGCATTGGTGATGATTTTTGCTTCGCCCGCTTCTATAACGGCTACGCATGAATTGGTTGTTCCTAAATCTATTCCGATTATTTTACCCATAACATATCCTCCAAGATATTTTTATTTTTCTTTAATTTCTTCAGTTTTTTTTTCCACTTTTTTTGAGACAATAACCATAGCAGGCCTTATGAGTCTGTCATGAAGAAGGTACCCTTTTTGAAGGACCTTTGAGACGGTGTTCTCAGGGAAATCATTCGTTTCTTCCTGAGTGACGGCCTGATGAAAGTTTGGATTAAACGGTTGGTTTTCAGCCTCCACGGGCTTAACATTAAATGTTTCAAAGAGTTTGATAATTTCCTTGTAGGTCAGTTTAACCCCTTCAAGTAACCCCTCTTCATTTGAATTTTTCTGGGTAGAAGAGATTGCTCTTTCCAGGTTATCTACAACCGTCAGAAGTTGTCTGAAAATCGTTTCATTGGCAAATTTTTTAAACTCATCCGATTCCCGTTCTTTTCTTTTTTTGTAATTTTCAAATTCAGCGGAAAGTCTTAATACGCGATCTTTCTCAGTCGCAAGTTGTTCTTTTACCTCGTTGATGTCTTCTTTTTTGGCTTTAGTTTTTTTGGCCTTTTTCCCGGGAGACTCCTTTGTGAGGGTTTCGTCATTTTTTTTCTTTTTTTCTTTCACCAATTTTTTTCCTGTTTCAACTATCTTTATTTGTTAAGTGTAATTTGTCCAAAATATAACTCAAATGATGGCTGAAAAATAAGTCTGTTTAAAAACATGTCAAGATATAAATGCAGGCTTTGAAAAGAAAAGATCCGGCTGGCAGAAGGGGTTAACGTAAAATTGCATGACCGGGATCGATCCACGACACAGAAGAAATCACTTATCGCTGCTTCCTTCCGGACCTGACGAGGTTCATGGCCTTCTGTTACGAGGCGACCGATCAGAATAATCCGTACACCCGGCCTGCACAGCCGGAAGATGTATATATAATTGTTATTTATATTTTTTTCAAGCTCAATTTATTTTCCGTCCATATAAAAAATTTGCCAGCAATTTGACAAAATTTACACAAAACACTAAAATTATTTTTGTTTATTTTTTTTGTGATTGAATTTCCATAATCAAAGGTGATTTTTCCTATTCATATGAAGATAAAAAGCCGGCACAAATATGGGGAAAAGATATGCAAAAAATAAAAAAAGTACTTTGTACAATAGACTTGTCAAAAGTTTCTGATCGTTTGCTTCCCTGGGGAGTCGAGCTTTGTTTGCAGTTTGACGCTTCTTTTTCGATTTTTCATGCTATTCCGCCTCCCCGCGGTTCTGTATCCAGGCAAATTGAGTTTGAAAGAGGCGGTGAAAAAAAAGAAAAAATCGAGACTGCCCGTGAAAAAATAAAAAAATACATGGAGCGTTTCGATATAAAATGGGATTTAGTCATCACTTATGGCGATCCTGTCCTTGAAGTTGCAAAGGTCGCAAAAAAGATAAAACCAGATATCATCATTGCGGCAAGTCATGGATTATCAGAGTTTCAGCAGTTTTTTATCGGTTCAATTGTAGGGCGTATGGCACAAACATTTTCTCAGCCTTTTTTAGTGATACCCCCCGGCAAAATCGGTTTTGATACAAATGGTCCAAAAGTGCAATTTACAAATATCATCATTGCCTGTAGTTTGTCGAAATCAGATTCTTATCTTAAAAAATATGCGTTGGCTTTTTTTGAAAAATTCAATTCAAGGATCTGTTTGGTCCATGTCATGGAATCTCCGGTGAACGAGGAAGTTGTGGAGATCACTTCTGCACCTTATGATGAGGCACAAAGACGTTTGGAAGAAAAATTGTCTTTGAGGTTGAGAAATCTAATGTCTACTGAAACACATATTCTGCGGGGAATTCCAGGTGAAGAGCTGGCGTTGTATGCAAAAAGTCATGAAATAGATTTGATAATAGCAGGGGTTGATGATCGTCCGGGCAGGATCATTACCACCACAACCGCAGCGTTGCTTCGTCGTTTACCCTGTGCAGTGCTGACGGTTCCCATAAAATCCAATTGATACGCCCGTAAAATTTGAATTTTGGATGGTACAAAATGACATTAAAAACCGGCATCGTAAAAGGGGATATATTTTTAAAGCATATTCCGGGGGATGGCTGTCCTGACACCCCTCAAAGACTTAAGTCCATATATTCCATGCTGGCTGATTCTGACATGCAGGATATTTTTGTTGACGTTCTGCCAAAAAAAGCTGAAAAAGAGGACATTCTCCTTTTTCACTCCCACGAGTATTTTGAAAAAATTGCTGAAACCAACGGGAAAAATCTCATCGCTCTTACAGGGGACACACATGCCGGTGAAGATACATTTGACGCAGCACTTTATGCTACAGGTGGACTTTTAAATGCCATATCACTGGTAGCAGCAAAAAAAATAGATAATGCGTTTGCTTTAATAAGACCCCCCGGGCATCATGCGGAAAAAAGTCGGGCTATGGGCTATTGCCTGTTCAATCATGTTGCTTTGGGTGCAATATTCGCACAAAAGATTTTAAAATTAGGTAGGATACTGATAATCGATTGGGATATTCATCACGGAAACGGCACCCAGCACGCATTTGAAAGAGATCCCAATGTTTTGTTTTTTTCTATTCATCAATCCGGACTTTTCCCGGGCACGGGAATTTTTACAGAAACAGGTTTAGGGGCAGGAGAGGGATATACGATCAATCTACCCATTCCGAAAGGGTATGGTGATGCAGAATATACGTCTATTTTTGAGTGTTTGCTTGCGCCTGTGGCAGAACGATTTGCGCCGGAATTGATTCTTGTTTCAGCAGGGTTTGATACTCACAAAGATGATCCCATGGGGGGCATGCGTATGACTGCTTCAGGATTTGCAGGAATGACAGCATCAATAAAAAGAATAGCCGACAAGGTATGCGGCGGTAAAATGGTTTATTCTCTTGAAGGCGGCTATAATTCAGATGCGCTTTCAGGGGCGGTGAAAGCGGTCTTAAAAGAGATGGTTGGTATTACCTGCTGTGATATCAGTGCAATGGCAGCAAAAGCGAATAAAAAAAAGGTGGACTATGTCGTTCGGCGCTGCATTGAGGTCCACAAATATGCAGGGCATTTTTTTTAACGTATTTAGGTATGGTATTATGAATAAGATCAAAATTATGGAAGCCGCAGTGAAAAAATGGCAAAGGATCATAGATAAAAAAGGGTCTGATGGTGGTGTATTGGATTGTCCTCCGTGCAGAATATTTTATTTTACGATATGCATAGGATGCCCCATTGCCCAATATACAGGGCAAAAATTTTGCAAAGGCTCGCCTTATATCCCCTGGTTCAGGCATCAGTTGGAAAAGCATGACAAAATGTTCAAAAAGGTATATTGCCCGGAATGTGAAACCCTTGCCCGTGATATGCAGAATTTTATGATTGAAATAAGAGATCATCTGAAAGAAAAAGAAGCGCAAAAAGAAAGAGGAAAAGAGTGTTAATTTCTGTAGTATTTTTTGCAGGGATTTTTTGCCTGTGTGCCACTGCATTTTTTTTATTTCGCATGAACGGTAATACTTTTGCAGAATCAGCTTCATATGGCATTATCACTGTTTTTATGCTGCTGTCTTTTATTCGTCAGATATTTTTTATTGCAGGCATACCCATCATTTCCACATGGATAGAGGCTTTTTTTCTTATGGTTTCATTCATTCTGGTTTTCAGACATCGCTCATATATTCTCACTATATTCGCCACCTTAAAAAGCTTTGGTTCTACAAATCCCATCTTGTTCATTTTTTTGGGTTTGTGTTTTTTGTACATGGCAATCCATGCTTTTTTATCTGTTCCAAAAGAATTTCAAAATGAACTTTATACGATAATCCTTTATACAAAAGAGGGATTTTTTTCACTTGTAGCCGCTTCAAAATTCCCGGGTTTTTTACCGCTTAACCATCTTATTTTATTCAATACATTTCTGCGGTTCGGAACAGATTTCGGTGCTGGGATTTTTTGTTTTTTAGCCTATCTTTCCATAGGGTTTTCCACTTATGCCCTTGCCAGGCGGTATTCATGGCAGTCCACGGCATTTACCTCAGCCATTTTGGTCATGTCCATGCCCCGGCTTGTTGTCCAGGCGATATATCCGGGTACCCAGATCATCTCTGTTGCAGTGGCACTCTTTTGTATTCTTGCCATTTATCGAATGGTAGAGCAGCCGAATTTGACGGATCTCATTTTATTGATTCTGGGCCTCTTTTTTTGTATATCCGAAAATATTTCCAGCATGATTTTTGTGCCGATTCTTTTTGTTCTGTCTTGCGTAATTTTTTTCAGGAGACATGGCATGATTACATGGAAAAGTCTCCTGGGGAAAACCCCCTATGCCCTTTTAGCCATTGTGCCAGCAGTCATTTTCTCACAATCTTGGCTATTTTTGTGCAATCATGTTTATAAAAATTCCTGGCCGGGTGTATTTTCAAATATTTTTTTCAATACCGATGGAATACAGGGAGCGTTAGCAAATTTTATACGGTATCTCCTTGAAAGTTTTTATTTTACAGCATCAATAGATATATTTTTTGAAAGGTTTTTTAACTGGAGTATGGCACAAACCCTACAGTCACTTTATGATTTTTGTATACGATCGTTTCTGGGTGAAAGCGGTGCTGCCCAGGCATTTCATTTAACAGGGATACCCAATGAGATGTTTTCATTCGGACCGGTTGGATTTTTCCTGGTGCTCCCGGCCTTATTTTATGCCGTGCTAAAAGGTCCTCGAAGTCTCAAGGCTGTTGCCACAGCCTTGATTAGTTATTTTTATCTGATATCTTTGATTGTTGCATGGGCTCCGGGCAATGCAAAGTTTTTTGATTTTTTTTATATAGGCTCAGGATTCAGTATTGCCTTTTTTTTCCCACCCTGGCGATTCACAAAAAGAAATCAAAAATTTTTTCAGGCAGCTGGATGCTGCCTGCTATTTTTTACGCTTTTGGCGGCGTCGTAGTTTCAAGAAAGTTTCGAAAGAATTGTATTTACTGGTCGGGGCGGAGAGATTCGAACTCCCGACATCCTGCTCCCAAAGCAGGCGCGCTACCAGACTGCGCTACGCCCCGATTCCAAGTAATTAACACAATCATATTAATTATCATTTCCAGATAATAAAGGCAAGGAATTTTACAAGCGGATGCCGTGTGATAACGAATAGAAAAATAGTTTTGTTTGGCCAATTTTCTTGACACCTTTATATATAAGCGTTATTTTAAAAAACTTTATGGAAAGGGGTTTAAATATGCGATATATATTTTATATATTACATGTTTTTAATTATTTGAAGTAGTGTTTATATGCAGTTTAATTTTAATAAAATGAATACAGGACATAAGACATGCAGGTAAAAATTGAAGATAAGAGCAGTGTAAAAAAAGTGCTCTCTTTTGAAATCTCAAAGGAAGACGTTACCAAAGAACTGAATATTGCATACAAAGAGCTGAAAAAGAAAGCTGATGTGAAGGGATTTAGAAAGGGTAAAATTCCCCGGAAGGTATTGGAAAATAGATTTTCAAAAGATGTTCATGCAGATGTTGCTCCGCGTTTAATCCAGGAAGCATTTATTGAAGCCATTAAAGAACATGATCTGAAGATTGTTGGTGGTCCTCAAATGGATCCGCCCCCGTTAGATCCTGAAAATGCATATATTTTTGATATCACTGTGGAAATAAAGCCAGAATTTGATGATATCGAATTTGAAGGGATTGCTCTGGAACAGACGAAGTATGAAGTATCCGATGGTGAAATAGAAAGCCAGATTTATATGATTCAGAAAACCATGGCCAAAAAAGAGACCGTAAAAGAGGAACGTCCTGTAAAAGCGAGTGATTTTGTTCTGATAGATTATGAAGGCTTTTTAAATGGTGAATCTTTTGACAAGACACCTAAAATTGAAAATTACGTCATGGGAATCGGGAAAGAGGCTATGCCTGAAGAATTTTCAGAAAAATTGACAGGTGTAATCCCGGTACAGGATCTTGAAATCGAAGTCCCCTATCCGGATGACTATCATGATGAAAATTTGAGGGGTAAAACCATTGTCTATAAGGTGACATTAAAGGAAATACAAGAAGAAATTCTACCTGAGCTCAATGATGACCTTGTAAAAGATCTGGGAAAATTTGAAACTCTGGATGATGTCAGGGCCTCTATCCGTGAAAATCTTGAAAAAGGGTATGAACAAAGAATCAAACATGAACTTTCCGAACAGGTATTCCAGAATCTTTTGGAAAAAGTTGAATTCGAAGTACCCGAAGCAATGGTTGAAGGAGAGCTTAATGGCATTACGATGGAAGCAGAACAAGCCTATTCAGCAAATAATACGACGCTTGAAGCAGCAGGGTTGAGCAAGGATATGCTTAGAACCCAGTATCGTGATGTGGCAGAAAAGCAAGCCAGACGACATTTGATTCTGGATAAAATTATTACCCAGGAGACGCTTGAGCTTACCGATGAAGAACTGGAAAAAAGCTTTGAGGAAATGGCAGTCGGAATGAATGCGCCTGTTGATTCAATAAAAAATTATTTCAACACGGATTCCAAGCAGTTGGAATATTATAAGCATACGCAGCTTGAAAAAAAGGCTGTTGACCTTATAATAGAGAAAGGTAGCGTCACGGAAATTGAACCGGATGCAGTTGAAGAGGGTGCAGAAGCTAAAGAAGAAGATGCATCAAAAGAAGAAACAGAGTAATCATTTAATGTGTATAAAAAATTATAGGAGTTGAATCGTGCCTCTAATTCCAATGGTTGTTGAACAAAGCAACAGAGGAGAGCGTGCTTACGATATTTTTTCACGCCTTTTAAAGGATAGAATTATTTTTATTGGATCTGCCATTGATAATGAGATTGCTAATCTTATTGTTGCCCAGCTATTGTTTTTGGAATCGGAAGATCCTGAAAAAGACATCAGTTTTTATATTAACTCACCAGGAGGTGTGGTAACAGCTGGAATGGCCATTTATGATACCATACAATATATAAAGCCTGATGTGGCTACTGTATGTATTGGACAGGCCGCCAGTATGGGGGCGTTGCTTTTAACCGCAGGTGCAAAAGGGAAAAGATTTGCACTGCCCAATGCCAGGATAATGATTCATCAGCCACTTGGTGGTGCCCAAGGGCAGGCTACTGATATTAAAATACAGGCTACTGAGATTTTAAGAATGAAGGATACATTAAATGAAATTTTATCCTTTCATACGGGTCAGAATATTAAAAAAATATCAGAAGATACAGACAGAGATTTTTTTATGTCAGCCATAGAAGCCACGGACTATGGCATTATAGACAGGGTCGTTGCGGATAGAAGCGAGTTGGAAGATAAGACAGATGATGCTTCAAAGGAGTAGCATATATTATGGCTGGCAAAAAAAAAGATAAGAGTCAGTTTTTTTGTTCTTTTTGCGGTAAAAATCAAAAAGAGGTGACAAAACTGATTGCAGGTCCAAGTGTTTATATTTGTAATGAATGTATCAAATTGTGCAGTGAGATTGTTGAGGATGAAGAAAAAGAAAAGCAAGTCGACCAGAATGGGTTAAAGGATTTTTTAACACCTCGGCAAATAAAAGCATTGCTTGACGCTTATGTCATTGAACAGGATCGAGCCAAAAAAGTTCTTTCTGTGGCGGTTTACAATCATTATAAACGTTTGACTTCAGCCATAGAAAAGAAAAATGAGGATGTGGAAATTCAAAAAAGTAATATCCTTATCATCGGGCCTACCGGATGCGGGAAAACGCTTCTGGCTCAGACCCTTGCCAGATTTTTAGATGTTCCCTTTGCCATTGCAGATGCCACAGCTTTAACCGAAGCCGGTTATGTCGGAGAAGATGTTGAAAATATCGTGCTTTCCCTTGTCCAGAATGCCGACTATGATGTTGAGAGAGCTCAGAAGGGCATTATATATATTGATGAGATCGATAAAATATCCCAGCGGGGTGACAACCCCTCCATTACCCGGGATGTTTCTGGAGAAGGCGTTCAACAAGCGCTTTTGAAAATTATAGAGGGGACGGTTGCCAGTATTCCTCCCAAGGGGGGGAGAAAACATCCCCAACAGGATTATGTAAAGGTTGATACGTCTAATATTCTTTTTATCTGCGGAGGTACATTTACCGGACTTGAAAAGGTAATTGAGAGAAGAATTACTCAGAAAACCATGGGATTCGGTGCTAAGATTGCTAATAAAAAGGATAAAAACATTGGAGAGCTTCTTGAACAGCTCAAGCCAGAGGATTTGATAAGATTTGGTCTTATCCCGGAGTTTTTAGGCCGTTTGCCTATTATTACATCTATTGGTGAACTAAATAAAGAGTCATTGGTTAAAATTCTGACCGAACCCAAGAATGCACTCGTCAAACAATACCAGGAGCTATTAAATATTGAAGGTGTAGAACTTCAGTTTACAGATGAAGCTCTTGATGCCATGGCAGACGAAGCTGTAAAAAGAAAGTCGGGCGCAAGAGGACTGCGTGCCATTATGGAAGAAACCATGCTGGATATCATGTATGAACTTCCTTCAAAAGAGAACGTTAGAGAGTGTGTGATTGGCGAAGAAGTTGTATTAAAGAATGAAGGTCCGATACTGCTTTATGAGCAGCCTAAAAAGCAGGCCTAAAAATAAAGAGAGTTCTAAAATTTAATGATCAAAATTCCTAAGTTTTTTCATCAGGATGGCTCACAGAGTTTAATAAAACAGCTTCCACTGGTGCCTTTAAGAGATATGGTGTTGTTCCCCTCCATTACCACATCTATTTTTGTTGGAAGGGATAAATCAATTAAGGCGTTGTCTGAAGCCATGGCGGCAGACAAGAAAATCTTTTTGACCACTCAAAAAGACTCTGAGGTTTTAAAACCCACTATTAACGATATTTTTCAGGTGGGTACAGAGGCAAAGATCACTCAGCTTCTCAGATTGCCTGATGGAACCGTTAAAGCATTGGTTGAAGGGTGTGAAAGAGGTAAAATTGTTAAATTGGTGGATGAGCAGGGTTACCTTTGTGTTGATTATATTCCAGTCCATGAAGACCCTTTGTCTGAAAAGGAAAGAGAAGCTGCCATCAGAACAGTCACCGAGGCGTTTGAATATTATGCCAAACTTTCCGGTGCCGTATCAAAGAGCTTTTTTAAAAATCTTGATATCCTCTCTGCTCATGAGTCCAGATATGCCGATACCATCGCAACCCAGATGCCGTTTAAAGTGACGGATAAGCAAAAATTGCTTGAATGTGGAAAGATAGAAGACCGATTTTTTTTATTGTTAAAACTGATTCAAAAGGAAACCGAAGTCTTTACCATGTCCCAGAAAATAAAGGGAAGGGTAAAGGAGCAGATGGAAACGTTTCAGAAGAAGCATTATTTGAATGAGCAGATGCGTGCCATCAAAAAAGAAATGGGGGAAGATGGCAGTGCAGCAGAATTTCAGGATCTTGAAAATCAGATAAAGAAAAAGAGAATGTCCAAAGAAGCGGCTTTTGTTGTAAGAAAAGAGCTTGCAAAGCTGAAGATGATGCCTCCCATGTCATCGGAAGCTACTGTGGTCAGAAACTATATTGATTGGCTGATTTCTTTGCCGTGGTTTAGAAAAAACCGCTCAAGGAATGATCTTAAAAAGGCTGAACAAAT
The DNA here is from genome assembly GCA_019314105.1 of Deltaproteobacteria bacterium. Lineage (GTDB taxonomy): Bacteria > Desulfobacterota > Desulfobacteria > Desulfobacterales > Desulfobacteraceae > Desulfobacula. Next base: position 7,351 of record JAFCZY010000005.1, on the reverse strand, counting down.
ATTAGATCAGGATCATTATGGGCTTGAGAAACCCAAGGAAAGGATTCTTGAGTATTTAGCCGTACAAATTCTGGTTAAAAAAATTAAAGGACCGATTCTCTGTCTGGTGGGGCCACCGGGCGTCGGGAAAACATCTTTGGCAAGATCAGTCGCTTCTGCTACGGGAAGGGCCTTTGCCAGGGTTTCTCTTGGCGGTGTTAGAGATGAAGCGGAAATCAGAGGTCATCGAAGAACCTATGTGGGGGCTATGCCGGGTAAGATTATTCAAACCTTGAAAAAAATAGGATATAACAATCCTGTGTTCTGCCTGGATGAAATTGATAAAATGACGGCTGATTTCAGAGGAGATCCATCGTCTGCATTGCTTGAAGCACTGGATCCGGAGCAGAATAAAAATTTTAATGATCATTATCTTGAAGTGGATTATGATTTGTCCCAGGTCCTTTTTATCACTACAGCCAATACCTTATATGATATTCCGGCACCATTGCGAGACAGGATGGAAATTATCCAGATACCGGGCTACACAGAGTATGAAAAAGAAAAAATTGCCACAGGGTATTTGATACCCAAACAATTGAAAGAAAATGGTCTTTCAACAGCCGATGCGATTTTTTCAAAAAATGCCATCCATGCTATTATAAAACGATACACAAGAGAGGCAGGGGTAAGAAATCTGGAGAGGGAGATCTCTTCTGTATTAAGAAAAATAGTTAAAGAGATCGTTCAAACCAATAATAGAAAACTGCATAAAATTTCAACAACTATGGTTTTAAAATATCTTGGACAACCTCGCTTTAGAGACAGTGTCCTGGAAAAAGAAGACAGGACGGGGATTGTTACTGGTCTCGCATGGACCCAGGCCGGGGGAGAACTGCTTACGATAGAGGTGGTTACCATGCCGGGAAAAGGGAATGTGCTGGTTACCGGAAAACTTGGGGATGTTATGAAAGAGTCTTCCCAGGCAGCCGTCAGCTATGTCAGGTCTCGCAGCAAAGAATTATAAATATTAAAGAAAATTTTTATAAAACGCTTGATATTCATATCCATGTCCCGGAAGGAGCAATCCCAAAAGATGGGCCTTCTGCAGGGATATCTATGTGTACAGCGGTTGTTTCCGTTTTGACCGGAAGACCGGTTTCAAGAAAACTTGCTATGACAGGCGAAATCACATTGCGCGGAAGGGTGCTGCCGGTCGGCGGATTAAAGGAAAAACTCCTGGCTGCCCATGCCAATGGGATTAAAAAAGTAATTGTTTCTATTGAGAACAAAAAAGATATTAAAGAAATTCCCCAATCCATTCAAAAACAAATGAAAATTGTTTATGCTGAGGATATGTCCCAAGTGCTTGAAAATGCACTGTTGTGATTGATATGTTATGATGCGAGTTTATTCGAGATAAGATAAAAATTGCACCATTGCATCTTTTTCATCCTTTGTGGCGATAGCCCTTCGAATTTCAATCATTTTTTTTATTTCATCTTTATCCATTAATAGATCTTCCTTTCGTGTTCCGGATTTATTGATGTTAATAGCTGGCCAGATCCGGTTTTCGGCACAGTCCTGAGAAAGAAACAAGTCCATATTTCCGGTTCCCTTGAATTCCTGATAGATAATATCATCCATTCGACTGCCGGTATTCACAAGAATAGTGGCCATAATGGTTAAGGAACCCCCATTTTCAAGCTTTCTTGCAGCACCAAAAATTTTTCTGGGAGTCATTCGGGTTAAAGAATCAATGAAGACCACCGCATCCTGACCGATTTCCGCACACCGGATGGCCGTATGCATGGCAAGACGGGTCATCCTCATATGCTGCCCAATCTGCTGGTCTGCGGAAGAATACAAAACATGGGCATCTTTTAAGCCTCTTTGAAAGTCTGTCACTTCTTCGGGTCTTTCATCAACCAGCAGAATAAAAACTTTTGCATCGGGATGATTCATCACCACCGAGTTCGCCATATGTCGTAAAATGGTTGTTTTCCCGGATTTAGGCGGTGCGATAATCAGCCCTCTCTGGCCCATACCAAGGGGCGTAATCATATCCAGCGCTTTTCCTGTCGTATCATCATTATTTTGAGTCAGATAGTAGCGTTCAAAAGGGTTGATGCTGGTTTGTTCCTGCAATAGAGGTGTGTTGATAAAGTCATCAAAGGGAAGCCTGTTAATCGTTTCAACTCTGATTAAGGCGAGATTCGGATTACTTGGACCTTTTTGTTCCCCAAACCCTTCAATAAATCCCCCTTCCTTTAAATTTAATTTTCGTATCAAACTATTTGGGACATAGGTATTTTCAGGCCTGGATTGGAAATTTTCTTCTATATTTCTCAAAAATCCAAATCCTTTATCCATAATTTCAAGATATCCTTGTACAGGTTCCATCATCTGACTCCTTGGCTGAAATTCATGACGAATAAAATAAAGAATAAGAGATTGATCGTCATTGATAATTTTAAAAATTTAATATTCAAATTTTTTTGATGAAAAATCGAATTGCTACTTAATCATAATCAGTTTATAGCATTTTAAACATGACCTTGCAAGCAAGGTAAGGGCAAATAATTTTGGCCCATAAAGAATAACAAGAATAACCATTTTTATGGTAGTTTTTGCTTGACACAATTTTCTATTATTGATATAAATCTTTCTGTTTTTCGGGCGATTAACTCAGCTGGGAGAGTGCAACCCTTACAAGGTTGAAGTCGCAGGTTCAAGCCCTGCATCGCCCACCAGAAAATAAAGAACTACGGGGGTGTAGTTCAGTTTGGTTAGAACGCTTGCCTGTCACGCAAGAGGTCGCGAGTTCGAGTCTCGTCACTCCCGCCACAAATATCAAAAAGGGAATTTTAGTGAAAGCTGAAATTCCCTTTTTATTTAGAATAGAAACGGCTAATTCTTCATATTTTCAAGTTCTTTTACGATAGCATTCCCCATGGTTTTTGTATCTACAGGTTTATTTTTTTCATCAGTCAGATCAGCTGTAAAAATTCCTTTTTCAAGAACATTGGAAATGGCTTGTTCAATAGCATTGGCAACGTCTGAGAGTCCAAAGGTATGTCTTAACATCATTGCACCGGACAGAATCTGGGCAATGGGGTTGGCGATGCCTTTTCCGGCAATATCCGGTGCAGAGCCTCCTGCAGGTTCGTAAAGACCAAATTTTTTCTCATTCAGACTGGCGGAAGCCAAAAGACCCATGGAGCCGGTGATCATGGCACATTCATCAGAAATAATATCCCCGAACATATTGCCACAGAGAAGCACATCAAATTGATGAGGATCTCTGACAAGCTGCATGGTGGCATTATCGACATAAATGTGATTTAAGGTGACATCGGGAAATTCTTTTGCAATCTCAATAACCGTTTCTCTCCACAGCACCATGGAAGTTAGAACATTGGCTTTATCGACAGATGTTACGAGATGGTTTCTTTTCCGGGCTGCTTCAAAGGCCATCCGTGCAATTCGTTCGATTTCAAATCGGGTATAGATCATTGTATCATAGGCTTTCTCATCCAGGCCTTCTCCCTGTCTTCCTTTTGGTTCCCCAAAATAGATGCCGCCTGTCAGCTCTCTTACGCAGAGAATATCAAAGCCGTTTTTAACAATTTCAGGTTTTAAGGGTGAGGCAGATGTCAAAGTGGGAAAAACCTTTGCGGGCCTAAGATTACAATATAAGCCAAAATGTTTTCTTATGGGCAATAAAGCCCCTCTTTCAGGCTGTTCAGCAGGTGGCAGGTGTTCCCATTTAGGACCGCCGACTGAGCCAAATAAAATCGCATCACTTTTTTCACATAAGGTTAACGTTGAATCCGGCAATGCTTTTCCATGGTTGTCAATGGCAACACCCCCAATGTCTGCAAATTCATATTCAAGGTCAAATTCATAAAGGACTGTAGCCTTTTTAAGAATTTTAACCGCCTGTTCCATCACCTCGGGTCCGATCCCATCCCCTGGGAGTACAGCAATCTTGTTCAAATTTATCGATCTCCTAATTTTTTTAGTTTTACTTATAACAATTTTATATTATATTAATTTTTATAATACGCAATAGTTTGTTTAGTTTTTATAAAATAAGTTTAATAATACTGGATTATAATTCATGGAAAAAGGATATATCCACATATACACCGGAGACGGAAAAGGTAAAACAACTGCTGCTCTTGGCCTTGCATTACGTGCATCCGGCCACGGATTTTCAGTATATATCGGTCAATTTATGAAAGGGCAGCCTTATGGAGAGCTGACAAGCCTGGCGTTAATTCCCAATATTACTATCAAACAATTTGGTGATCCGGGATGTTTCAGAAAAGAAGAGATTACCGCTCTGCATATTGATCAGGCGCATAAAGGTCTTAAAGAGTTTGAATCGATAATGAAAAAGGGACGTTATGATATATTGATCATGGATGAAATTTGTGTTGCCATATGGTTTGGTCTGATTTCAGAGCCGCAGGTGATCCATGTGATGCAATCAAAGCCGGAAAACAGTGAACTGATATTAACAGGTCGGAAGGCAACGCAGAATTTAATGCATCATGCGGATCTGGTGACCGAAATGAAGGAAATAAAGCACTATTATAAATCACTGGGAATATTGGCAAGAAGAGGTATCGAGAATTAAAAAAACCAAGGCAGGAATGAATCGCTGCCTTGGTTTTTGGGTAAGGGTGTTATATTTTTTTAGTTATTTTCTATTACCGTACTCTGCATAAGTCATTGCTGTAAGTCTGTAAACAAGATGAGCCATTTTTGAAAACGGCAGAAATGCAAACAATTCAAAAATGGCAATCAGATGCAGGTAGTAAAGGAAATAAGTAATATATTCCATATGGGCAAGGCGTGTCATTTCAGTGAGCATGCCGGTAAGACCCAGCATAAAAACAACACCAAGGATAAACCAGTCTTTATAGTATGTCTTCTGATCTTCTTTTTTATCCAGCCTGTTTTTGATCATCAGCCCACTGCCGATCACCAGTGCAACGCCTGAAATATTGGCCAGCCATTTCATGGGAGTTAATTGTGAATAGGGGCCGTGATTCTGGAAAACATATAATAAAATAAATCCAATACTGGTTACAATAAAAAGACCGATAAATGAATAGAGGACCATCATATGCGGGGTTGCTCTGTCTTTATTGGCTTCACATTCATTGAATTTGTCATGTTTAAGAATCGTCGGGATAATCCTGATAAGCGCTTGAAAAAGTGCTTTATAATCCAATGTGGTCTTATCTGTTTTTCCTTGAAGTACCGCATTTTCATGGATATCCTTCAAGAAGTTTTTAAGACCGAGAAAAAAGATGATGGCGACGATGGTTGCAGTCGGCACAAAAGTTAGATCCACGAACCAGGTCGAGAAGAAATCTGCCTGTGCAATCATATGTTCACCTTCATGGACAGGTGCCCAGTCAAAGAACGGGATGTATTCAAAAATTTTGGTCATGGTCTCCCCGGCAGTCATGGTAATAAATGCCAGGAACGCAAACCATATGGCGGGTATGCCAAGCAGTAACGGCAGTTTTTTGGGGTCATTGACCGCGTTTGCCAATGCTTTGGGCCTGGCATATTCGGTAATGGCCACAGATCTGATAGCAGAAAGGACATCCCCTGGTGCTGCACCTCTCGGGCAAAGATCTGAACAATCACCGCATTCATGACACAGCCAGATATCGCCACTGCAGATCAGCTTGTCTTTAAGACCCCAAGAAGCCGCAATCATTTCTTTTCTTGGGAAAGGACTGTCTTCAGGCGCAATAGGGCATGCAACCGAACAAGTGGCACACTGGTAGCATTTTTTCAGTGTTTCTCCGCCAAGGCTTTTTACTTGCGCAATAAAGTCAAGATCCGGTTGAGCAAGATATTTTTCAGTCATACGTATATACCTCCTAAGCTATTGTATTCAATAGCCTTTGATTAGAATCCTTTGAATGGGTTTGGGCCAAGAGCTTCAACTTCTTCAACAAAGGCGTTGATGATTCCTGGAAGTTTGTCATATTCATCAATGGCAACTTCAACAAAGGCCACACGTTCTTCTTCAAGTGCAAGACTTGAAAGCGCATCCCCGATTTTCTTTACACGAATTTCTGCAAGTTCAGAGCCTTTAATAAAGTGGCATTGATAATCATCCCCATGTTTACAGCCAATGAGAATAACACCGTCCATACCCTGGGCAAGTGCATCTTTAATCCAGATAGTGTTCATTGAACCCAGGCATCTTATTGGGATGAAGCGAACATTGGGAGAATAATCCATTCTGTTCATGCCCACCATATCAAGGGCTGGGAAGGCATCATTTTCACAGATTAATGCCAAGAACCTGAGAGGTGGTTCATCATAATCATCTTCCGATGGAACGCCGATAGCTTTAACCTGGGAACCAATAGAATCAATGGTATAGTCGGCAAAAGAGATGATTCTTTCAGGACAGGCACCCATACACGTTCCACATCTTCGACATCGTGTCGGATTTGCTTTGGGTGTCCCTTTTTCATCATCATCAAGGGCGCCGAAAGGACATTCTACTGTACAGCGTTTACACTGAGTACATCTTTGGAAGAAGAAATCCGGATACGTCATATCACCTGATCTCGGGTGAACCGCCATACCGCGGTTAGCACTCTCAATGCACTGGATGGCTTTCAAAGCAGCCCCTGTTGCATCTTCCATGGATTCTTCAATGGTCATGGCGCGCCGGATGGCACCGGCAGCATAAATACCGGTTCTCTGGGTTTCATAAGGGAAGCAGATATAGTTGGAATCTGCATATTGACCAAAAATATCATTATCTCTGAATCCAGGGCCCTGCCGGTATGCAAGGTTGATAATCGGATCATCTTTGGTCACAGGAACCATACCACCCGCTATAACAACCATGTCGGCTTTAATGGCAAGATTTTTTCCTAGAAGTGTATTGATAGCAGTAATCGCAAGTCCATTACCCTGCTGGACAACTTCTGTCACAGCCCCCTTGGTCATGAAAACGCCGTCTTCCTGCTGCATACTTTTGTAAAAATATTCCTGAAGTCCAGGAGTTCTCATATGTTGGTAAATGATATATGCCTTACCGTCAGAGTAATCTTCCCTGACGTATCTGGCCTGTTTCAAGGCGACCTGGCTGGTAACGGAACCACAGTATTCAAAGTCCGCATCATCTTCATCTTTTCCCGGAGACTGGATGAATACAACGTTTTTGGCTTCATTGCCATCAGATGGCCTGATAATTTTCCCCTTGGCTGCAATTTTTTCAAACTCGTCATTGGTGACCACATCGGGAAGATCAATACCAAGGTGTGCATATGCTTCACCTTCAAGAACGTCAGGCCGCCAACCCGCAGCCAGCACAACTGCT
>JAFCZY010000162.1 GCA_019314105.1 Deltaproteobacteria bacterium | reverse complement strand
TCCGGCGCAGTACTTGAAGACCATCTATTCCCGGCATCTTTATATCGGTAAAGACGATCTCAGGAGAAATCTCATCAAACAGGGCCAATCCTTTTTCTCCGTCTTCTGCTGTATAAACATCATATCCATAGGCAGTCAGGAAAAGTTTGAACATGGAAAGGGTTGGTTTTTCATCATCTATGACTAAAATTTTCATTTTCTTTTCCTTTAATTCATATTATCCATTTTCTTTTGAATGGGATGGGAACATAATTTTAAAACAAGTGCCACTTCCAGGTATGCTCTCCACAGTGATGGTCCCATTGTAATTCTTGACAATTCCCTTAATAATGGGAAGCCCAAGGCCCATTCCTTCGCCCATTTCCTTTGTGGTATAAAAGGACTCAAAAACACTGTCCATCTGATCTGGCTCAATACCGCTTCCATTGTCGGATACGGTAACACAAACATTATTATTATCTGAAAAAGTTGAGATCGTAATCCGTCCCTTTTCAATGTCTTTACTTTTTTCTATTCTTTCGTTTACCGCATCCCTGGCATTGGTGAACAAATTAAAAAGCACCTGTTCCACCCGGTTGTTATGGGCCAGGACAAAGGGGACAGACTCATCCAAGTCCAATATAAGATCTATGTTCTGCAAAAAAATCTGTCTGCCGATAATTTTATTCACCGAACGAATACAATCATTAATATGAATCACTTCCTTTGAAAAATCAGATTTTCTGGAAAACCGTTTCAACCGTCCCACAATTTCAGCCGCTCTTGATACCTGGGTACTGATTTCTTCTAACACCATCTTAAAATCAGCTTCCTTAATTTTCTGTTTTCTTTCTTTCATCATGCAAAGATATTCACTGCCCATCTTTATCGCATTCAACGGCTGATTGATCTCATGGGCAATCCCTGCTGACATTTTTTCCAGATTGGTCATTTTACTGGCCTGAATCAACTGAGAAGTCATCTTAACAAATGAATCGGTCAATTTGGTAATCTCATCGTCCTTTGCACCGGTAGCAAAAATCTGTCTGTCAAGATCATTCTTTGAAATAATATTAAATTCTCCTTTTGTAATTTGATCTGCATATCGAATCAGAGCAGTCACCGGCCGGGTAATATGAAGGGCCAGTCTGTGGCTCAAAAAAAAGAAAATAATACTCACCATGGACAGAAAACTTAAAAACACCAGCCTTAAATCGGAAATAAGATTCTCAATGTGCTGCTTGTCAAGGCCGACCTGGACAGAACCGATGGTATAAATACCTTCTTTCACCGGCACCACCACATGAAAAACAGAATGCCGGTCCACATCAATACTGGTAATATTTTCCTTTTTATACTCCTGATTTTTTACGATTGCTTCGATATTCAAAGGAAACCCCGTGGTAAAGGTATGGGCAAGAATATTTCCCTGGTCATCACTGATGATCAGATATTCTACCATATCCTTCCGGTTTCCGAGCCTCGCGTCATAGGCAAGGACTGTCAATTCAGCCAAATTTTTTGTCAGAATATATCCCCTTGAACTATCGGCAATCCCCTGGGCAATACCAACGCCCCGTTTTTTCAATTCGCCGGTCAACCCTGTAATCAAAAGAGACCGGGTAAAAAGGGCGATTAGAATACTGAGTATCAGGATAAATCCCAGGCTGGAAATAAAAATCTTGTTTTTCAGAGACAATTCATTAAAAAAATTCATTTGATCAACACCAGCTTTCCCTGTTTGATCATAGTATAATAGACATTATCCAGTCCCTGGTAGTCATTTTTCCCAAAGGATAACGAATTTTTTATTCCTAAATCATAGTGATCAATGGATTCAATGGCCCTGATAAATTTTTCCCGGGTGATGTCCTTCCCCACACGGGTAAGCCCTTCAACCAGAATTCTGGCATTCAGATACCCTTCAAGCCCTACAAAACTGGGTTTGCTGTCAGGATAATATTTTTTTAACACTGTAATATAGTCTTTTACCCCGGGCAGGGGCTTGGCCATATGATTGAAATTTGGCGGTGGAACGACTTGGGTGACTATCACCCCTTCACCATTTGACCCAAGCCTCCTGGCAAGTTCCTTTGAACCGACAAAAGATACATTGTGGAATAAAGGAGAAAAATTGCGTTCCATGGAAAGGTTAATGAATTTTGCACAGGAATCATAGGTGCCGATCATGACCACTGCCTGGGCATCGGACTGAATAATTTTTTCAAGACCTGCTTCTACATCCAGAGTTCCCCTGACATAAGACCCCTTTGCCACCGGTATCATCCCGTATTTTTTCAGTGCAATCTCGGTCCCCCTCAGCCCGTCAAATCCATACTCATCATATTGATAAAAAACCGCCACTTTATCAAACTTCTTCCTCTTGACGATAAAATCGACCGCAGCCTGGGTCTCCTGATAATAGGACGCTCTGATATTGATCAGATACCGATTCACTGGATGCCGCAACCGGTTGGCGCCTGTAAACATGCCAACCAGCGGGATTCTGGCTTCATTGACCAGGGGGATAATCCTTACAGTAGTGGGTGTGCCGACATAGCAGAACAAGGCGAATACCTTCTTTTCCAGAATCAGCTTCTGGGTATTATAAAGACATTGAGCGGGATTATACCGGTCATCCAGAAAGGTAACCTTGATTTTCCTGCTATGAATCCCGCCTGTTTCATTGATATGACGGATATAGGACATGGCCCCCTGAAGCATCTGAGTCCCCAAGTATCCGGCATGGCCGCCCAAAGCAAGAGATGACCCGATCAGAATCTCATCTGACGTTATGCCAGTCCTGTTCTCCGGAGCTATGTCTGACTGCTGTGGAGATGTACACGCCCCACCACCAACCGTCAAAAAAAAACTACAAATCAAGCAGATGATTCCCTCTCGCATCCGGCTCACTTTTCCTCCGACATCATTTAATGATTCAACACCTGGACAAACAATAAAATAGTGCCACACGAATGTCAAACCCTCAACCCGCTATTTATATTTGCTCTCTTTTTGAGGATAAAACAATATTGGATATTTTTTTTCAAAGAAACTTGTAAATTGATAAGATAACTTATAAAAATTTATAATGACTATGACGACTGATATAAGAGATCAGGCCTATCTATCCGGAAGTGAGGCCCAAAAACTGAATTTTGTAAATGATTCAAATCGCTATATCTTCCGGAAACATTACCGGTCGGGCTTAAGATCTCACATTTTTGAAATTCTCACAGCCAAAGATGTTCTAAAGGAAACTCAAGGTGTGGACATGGATGGCATACGCCTGTTTCCCAGGGCCAAACCAAAAAAAATGTTCAGGATACTAAGAAATAAGTTTGAGAAAAAAGAAGAGATTTTTCACGAAATAAAAAAATATCACCTGTTGTTAAAATATTTGGGGCCAGAGTTTATTGCAGAATCTGATGAATTTATTGTTGATTATACAGGAACAGGAACAAACCAAATTGTCCTGTGCGGTCTTCAGGAATATGTTGAAGGGGAAATGCTCGACCCCTGGAGATTATTCGGTGAAGACTACTTATGGAATTTATTCAAATTCAATATACATGAGGATTTTCAACTTCAGACATTGGTTCAAACGGCTCAGAAAAATATAGCAACATTCGTTAAAAGAATCCGGCATATGATCACCGGTATGGGATATATTCCTGACCTTGCCGGTATCGGTAATCTGATATTAACCCCTGACGGAGCTCTAAAACTGGTGGACATCAACAATATTGTTAAAATTAAACTTGACGATTCGATCCTTATCGATGACAAAGGATATCCTTCCTGTGATATATCAGTCGAAGTTCTGTCTATCCTTGAACGAGAAATTCTTCAAAAAGATATCCCTACGAATGACCCGATTTATCGATTTTTTTTATCACCGGAGAGAAAAAAGAAAGTAAAGGCTCTTGAAAAAAAGTTCTACAAAAATTTATAAAGCACACTGATTCAAATGAGTTTATCTGATTTTACTCGCTTTGAATCAGCAGCCCTGTAAGATAGGTACCGGTAATGGTCAAACACTCCAGATCAAGATAGATTTCTGCATTGTCGTGGTAAAGAAATCCTGCTTTTGCAGGCAAAAGTTCATCCCTGTCATTAAAATTAAAAATAATCGGGATCCTGGGAAGCGCCCGAAACCTGATACTCAAATCATAGGACTTTGTTTTCATCACTGTTCCCCCCAATTCCAGGCATCGTGCTTTAAGTGTTTCAAGCTTCCCTGAAAAAGTGGTTTCAATAATTTTATTTGTATTTGAGGTAAAGCTTGAAAATAACGGGCCGGCATTTGCAAATTCTCTGAATGTAACCAGTTTATTTGAACTTTCAAATATTTTTTCCGGGCACATTAACAAATATTTGCAAAGAATCACCTTGACCGCGAAGGTAAGATCTTCCCCTGCAAGGTCTATAAATTCATTCCGGTTAAATACAATCTGGCGGTTAAAAAATTCAAACACAAACGATTTATTACGCTTTTGAATACCCAGTATTCCGGCCTTTTTAAGAAAATCAAAATCCTTTAGTTGTGACAGGTATTCATTATATGTCTTATCAAATATCTTTGTATCTTCCATATCAAATCACTTATTCTTTAATTGATTGTATTTTCCCAGCAATGCATCATATTCATCTTCATAGTCAAGAAGCGCCATCATGACCGGGGGCTTGGCAGAGTGCGCCGGAAGGCGGGCCTTTGTCTCCCTGATCAAAATTTCAAGTGCCTCCATTCTTTTTTTTATGTCATCAATATTATCCTGCATAATTGATTCCTCCTGTTTTTTCCATTTATTTATTAAAAATTAGCATAAAAACAGCAAGGATGAATTGATCTAAATCAAGAAAAATAAAAAATTTCAAGACAACAGATCTGCCGCGCTCAATCTGTTTTATTCAGGTTCCGCAAAATTTCCTGGTAATGGGGCCTTTCCTTGTCCTGGAAAAAAATCCCGACACCATAGGGCTCATTTTCAGCCATCCGCATGGCCGTCTCCATATTTTTTTCTTCTTTGCGCAGATTTAAATCATATACCTTCTCTTTAAGATTCTTCCAGGTTTTGTTTTCCTTATCAAACGTTACACATGGGGTCAAAATCTGGATAAAACTGAACCCTTGATGCAGTGTTGCCTCTTTGATGGTTTGTTTTAACCCCTGGGGATCAC
>JAFCZY010000161.1 GCA_019314105.1 Deltaproteobacteria bacterium | reverse complement strand
GGCTATTCAGGAGATCGTGGACATGCCCGACCGGCAGATCGACCTCTTTATCCGGTTCTGCCTGCAGAACAATGGCCGGCTCTCAGAACGGAAACGTGCAAGCCACTTTGATTCCCTGTCAGAGGATGAAATCCATCGCATGGAACAGGCCGTACAAATCGCCTACGGAAAAGATACTCCTTTGGAATTGGCTGTTAATATGATTTGAGACATCTCTAACTCCTGCCCAATATAAAAAAGAACCTGGGCTGCAATTGCTGTAAAAGAGGTAATATTTGAGAACAGCTATCGACATTCGATCTCCCGGCTTTAAGCGCTACTTTAGCAACACCTCCTGGCTCATGGGCCATCGTGTGTTGAGCATGGTTGTTGCGCTATTTGTCGGCGTTTATGTTGCCCGATATCTCGGGCCGGAGCGGTTCGGGCTTTTGAGCTACGCGGGTAGCTTTGTCGGGCTTTTTACAGCGCTGGCAACCTTGGGTTTAGACGGCATCATGGTGCGGGAGCTGGTCAAGAGCCCGGAGCGAAAGGATGAACTGCTTGGCACTGCCTTCTGGCTTAAAGCAGGCGGCGCAATTTTGATGTGGATCGGCATTGCCGCCGCAATTCCCTTTACTCATAATGACACCCAAACAAATATCCTTGTTGCCATCATCGCCTTTGCAGTTATCTTCCAGGCATTTAACGTCATTGATTTTAATTATCAGGCAGAGGTTAAATCCAGGTATGTGGTATATGCCCAGCTTGTTCAGCTTGTAGCCTCTTCCATCACTAAGCTGATTTTTGTCTGGATAGCCGCCCCGCTTGTATGGTTTGCGTGTGTCTTTCTGCTCGATGCAGTGGTGCATGCAGTTGGATTGACTGCCATGTATCTGAAAAATACCGGCAAGATATGGTATTGGAAATGGCGTTGGGAGACCGCAAAAGAGTTGTTGAGAGATAGCTGGCCGCTGATATTGTCGGGGATGGTGGTTTCGATCTATATGAAGATAGACCAGGTGATGATTAAAGAGATGCTGGGAGCGGAAGAGGTAGGGCATTATGCGGCTGCGGTGAGATTGAGTGAGGCGTGGTATTTTGTGCCTATGGCGATTACTTCATCTGTTTTTCCGGCGATTATCAATGCTAAAAAACAGAGCAAAGAGCTTTATTATCAGAGATTGCAGAAACTCTATGATCTGATGGTCTGGCTGGCAGTGGCTATTGCCCTGCCGACAACCTTTCTTGCGCCTTGGGTAATCAGGGTGTTGTATGGGGATGCGTTCTTGCCGGCAGCAGGGGTGTTGAGTATTCATATTTGGGCGGGGGTGTTTGTGTTTTTGGGGGTTGCGAGTGGGAAGTGGTTTATAACAGAGAATTTTATGAAATTATCCTTTTATAGAACTTTTCTTGGAGCAATTGGAAATGTGGTATTTAATTTAATTTTTATACCTATCTTGCACATTAAGGGAGCAGCTATTGGTACATTGCTCGCGAATTTATTGGCTGCTTATTTTTTCGATGTTATAAATTTAAAAACAAGAAAAACTTTTCTAATGAAAACAAAGTCACTATGTTTTATAGGAGTCAAAAAGTGAAATTAGTAGTAAAATTTTTTTATTGGTACGCATTTTTTTTTGCCAAAGTCAAATTTACAAGAATAAATATGTTGTTAATAAATATTGGGTTGAGAGGATTAGGAATTTATAATTATCAAAATTTAAATATAAGCGGGGAATTTAGTTTTTTAAAAAACTATTTAAATAAAATTGAAAATCCTGTTGTGTTTGATATCGGGGCTAACAAAGGTGAATATACTAAACTATGTAAAAATATTAATAAAAATGTAAAAATATTTTGCTTTGAACCTCATCCAAAAACATTTATAAGTTTGCAAGAAAATATAAATGATAACCAGATTACATTTATCAACAAAGCACTTTCTGACAAAAATGGAAAATTATTAATTTATGATTATAAAGAAAAAGATGGATCTAGTCATGCTTCATTATATGCTGATGTAATAGAAAAAGTACATGGAAAGGAAAGCATCTGCCATGAAGTTAATGTTACGACACTTGATAACATAGTAAATGAATTTAATATTAAAAAAATAGATCTTTTAAAAATAGATGTGGAAGGAAACGAACTTAGCGTACTTAAAGGTTCAAAGGAATCATTAAGAAATGATATTATTGAAGCTGTACAGTTTGAATTTACACAAATTAATTCTACATCAAGGATATTTATGAAAGATTTTTTTGATATATTAAAAGAAAAATATACAATAAATCGGTTATTGCCAAATGAATTGCTTCCATTAAAAGAGTATAATCCTACTATGCATGAAATTTTCGGGTATCAAAATATTCTTGCATTAAGGAAAAAATAATTATGAGTTTGCACAGTAACAATAATGATTATAGTATTTACAACACAAAATACCAGTTAAGTCTTAAAGGTTTACTGAAATTTGAATCCATTAGTCTTTATGGCAGGCTGGTGCTTAATAAAAAACCCACATTAATTAACGGTAACAATTTATTGAATTTAGGCTGTGGTTCTAATAAATTTGCCGGATGGGTAAATGCTGATTTTTACTCTGGTATAAAATTTTGGAAAAAACATAAAAATCGCCTTGATTGGATGCTTGATTTACGTTATCCGCTGAATTGCGATGACAATGTTTGGGACGGTGTTTTTTCTGAGCATACGCTCGAACATTTATATCCAAATCAGGCTCTGTCTTTGCTTAAAGAGCTTTACAGAACTATGAGAGAAGGGGCCTGGCTTAGAATAAGTGTTCCTGATCTTGCAAAATATGTCGATTTTTATTGCGACAAACAGATAGATGAGACTTTTAAACTATGGCCTACAGGCTGTGAAGCTATTCGATCGCTAACTCAAAATTGGATACACTTATCTGTGTGGGACAGCAAATTACTATTACGCTTTTTACAGGAAGCAGGTTTTATGAATATCCAAGAAGTTAGATTCAGGGAAGGGTCGGATTCTAAATTGTTTAAAGACAATAAAGATCGATGCTGGGAATCTTTGTATATGGAAGCTCAAAAAAATATAAAAGGCTCATAAATCATGAAAAAGACCCTCATCATCGGCGGAGCCGGTTTTCACGGCTCCCATCTCTGTGAAAAGCTGCTTTGCTCTTGTCTATTCCGGTTGACTCTTGACCGCTGAACAGATTCCTTGAGGTCTTATGCATTGATAATTGCTATACCGGCAGCAAAACAAAACCGGAAACCACTCCAAAATTATCTATGAATCCCTGCCAAGCGATGACCCGAAACAGAGGAAACCCGATATTACCCTGGCAAAAGAGGAGCTGGACTGGGAACCGAAGATCAAACTGGAAGATGGGCTGGTAAAGACTATTGGGTATTTTAAAGGATTGTTGAGTTCTGGGTTGGATGAAGAGGTTATGAGTGAGTCTTATGGTAAAGAACGATAAAATTAAATATTGGCTTAAAACTGCTGAGCAAGATTGGAAAGTAGCGAATCATTTGTTTGAAAAAGAGGATTACTCTTATGCATTGTTCTTTGGCCACTTAACAATCGAAAAAATATTAAAAGCCGTTTTTATTGATAAAAAGGACAAAACCCCTCCATTTTCACACAATCTTGTATATCTTTCTGAAAAAGCCGGACTGAAATTGAATGATAAAAAATTGGAATTGCTTGAGGAGGTTTCGGATTTTAATCTCGAAGCAAGGTATCCAGATGATAAGTTCTCATTTTACAAGAAGAGCACTATGAAATTTACAGAAAATAAACTTAAACAAATTAAGAGGTTAAAAAAATGGCTTCTTCAAAATCTTCAGCTATCAATTTAATAAAAAAATACATAGTACGATTAAAAGAAAATAATATTTCTGTTGAAAAAGTGTTGTTGTTTGGTTCTTATATAAAAGGAACACCAAGGGAAGACAGCGATATAGATATTGCTGTTATTTCGTCCGCATTTAAAGGTGACAGATATTCAGACAGAAGGCTTATTGTTCCCTTAAGACGTGGAATAGACAGCAGGATTGAGCCCATTCCGTTTACTCCTGATGACTATGCAAAAGGTGGAATGCTTATTGATGAGATTAAGAATACCGGGCAGGAAATTTTGTAGTATGACATTACCTCAAGAAGAGAGAGGGAAGAAGAGCGAGGGTGTTTTGGAAAAGAGGTTTTGAGTTATGGGTTTTGGGCGTTGAGTTGGATGAAGATGACAAATAAAAATATAAAAAGCACCCACTGAAAATTATACCCTGTTTTTTCCGAGGTGTGATTAATACAATCCTTTAAAAATAAAATGACCCAAGAAGTCGTCACTCCGATGAAAATCGGAGTCCAGTCCTTTTTTCCCGTCATTCCGGTGAAAATCGGAATGACACGCACAAGATGTTGAAATAACAAAAAGAGTAGAAAATTGAGTTTTTATGATACCATCAATCTTTATAGGTGTAATCAAAAGAATATGAGTCTTGAGAAAATATCCCAAATAACAACAGAAATCTTTACTTCACCGCATTCGCTGAAAACAGCGGTGTTATTTATGGTCTTTAACCGGCCGGATACCACAAAACAGGTATTTGAGGCAATCCGCAAGGCAAAACCACCCAGGCTTTATGTTGCCGCCGACGGGCCGAGGGCTGATAAATCCGGAGAGGGGAAGAAATGCGAGCAGATGTGCCGGATTGCGATACAGATTGATTGGGATTGCGAGGTGAAAACCCTTTTCAGAGATAAAAATCTGGGATATGGCAGTTGAAATTGGAGGCGAGATATGCAGCAAATAGAGATAACGGTCGAAGCGTTACCGATAGTGAAATCCAGTATAGTCTTAAAAGAGAAACTGTTGAGCGTAAAGGCAGCAAACTATCTAAAGCGTCTCAAAGGCTTTGAAAAGAAGCACAAGATAAAAAGCGTTGAGTTTTCCAAAGAGTTTGCTGCCGGAAAACTTGGTGATGATGCTGAGTGGTTCGATTGGCTCTTTGTCTATGAGGCTTACAATAAAATAATCCAGCAGAAAAAGATAATAAAAGGAGTCTGATGACACACAGAGCATGGTTGCCTTAGAGTAAAAAAGTACGCGGCTGAATGCTCAGATGTGTAATCAAAAAGAATATGAGTCCTGACCGACCGAAAAATATCACGTCTTCAAGGTTTCTACATTAGGGAATTTTATG
>JAFCZY010000160.1 GCA_019314105.1 Deltaproteobacteria bacterium | reverse complement strand
AGGAGCAACCCCATACTGCCGGATGGCGACAGGTGATACAGCATGTGCTGAAGCCAGGCAAAATTGGCATTGTTTTTTGGGGGGATACCATATTTCCATCTGGGGTCTTTATCACTGACATCACCGTTCCATTCCTTCATGTTAAAGGGAGGGTTGGCCATGACATAATCGGCCCGAAGATCTTTGTGCTGGTCATTTGTAAAGGTGTTGGCCGGCTGCTTGCCGAAATTAAAATCAAGCCCCCGGATGACCATGTTCATGGCAGCCAGCTGCCAGGTGGTGTGATTGTATTCCTGGCCGTAGATGGACACATTGCCAATTTTACCGGAATGCTTTCTGATAAACCGGTCGCTTTGGACAAAGAAGCCGCCTGATCCCATGGCAGGGTCGTACACCCGGCCTTTAAATGGTTCCAGCATTTCAACGATCAAACTAACAATGGCTTTCGGGGTATAGAACTGCCCGCCTTTTTTGCCTTCGGCAAGGGCGAACTGCCCTAAAAAATACTCGTATACATGGCCCAGGATATCCTTTGCGCCAAGACTTTCATGGTTAAAGGGAATGGTGGCAATCAAATCAATGAGTTCACCCAGTTTGGCCTGGTCGATCAGGAGGCGGGAGTATTGTTTGTTTAAAATACTTTTGAGTTTGGGGTTATCCCGTTCAATGGCCTCAAGGGCATTGTCGATCAGGCCGCCAACAGATGAGACTTTAATTGTTCTTCCGCCATTACCGTCTTCAATGGTGATGTTTGCTCCGCCAATGGCACTTTTATTGTTGTCCTGCAAGAATTTCCAGCGGGCTTCAAACGGGACCCAGAACACATTTTTTTCCGTGTAATAATCCCGCTGTTCCAGTTCCGCCATGAACTCTTCGCCAAAGTCCTCTTTGGATTCAAAATCATCCGGATCAAAATAGTAATCATGTGTTTCATCTGAAAATTGATTTCTTAATTCCTGTCTTCTGATGTCAAAGGCATCACTAACATATTTTATGAATAAAAGTCCTAACACTGCATGTTTGTACTGGGCTGCATCTAAAGTTGATCTCAGCCTGTCTGCAGCGTTCCAGAGCTTTTTCTCCAAGCTGTTAAAAAATTGCTGTTCAGTTTGCTTCATTGGCTCCCTTTGCTGATATTACTTAATTTGTTGCTAAACATATGGTCTATTGTTTTATTTCAGCTAATATAGAATATTGCAACCAAAGAATGGTTATTTTTAACACAGTTTCCCCCTTTTTTTACAGAGAGATTTCTTCTTTGAGCATACAGCAGGCAATTTGATGCTCAGGATCGCCTTTTTTGTTGTAAGAAAGGTTCTGGGGTTGAATCATTTTATTCATGACGCAACCTTCCGGGATGGTAAGGCCGAACAGGTCTTTTTCATTAATTTTTTGCGTGGGGATAAGCTGGTTTTGTCTGATTTCATAGGAATGCAGGGGAAAATCTTCGCAGATGGGGCATTGATACACCCTTCCATTGGGAAATATAAAATAATTGTCAGCCACATTTCCAGCGCATTGAAATATTTCGTTTTTGGCGAGAAACACCTTTGGATAGGTGACAATAATGCCATGGTCGGCAATGGCTTCCGCTACTTTGGGAATGGTGGAAAGCCAGGTTTCTTTTGATACCTGGTGTTTTCCATTAGGTTCTGATGATTTACCTCTCATGCCGATTACCTGGATAAAAAACCGTTTGATACCAAGATGTTTAACTATATTCGGCATCAACTCAAGTTCATGAATATTCATATCTGAAACCGTATAGATCATTGAACAGGAAAAATTTTTGGAAAGGGCTTTTTGAATTCCTTCCATCACCTTATCATAGCTTCCCTTCCCCCTGATGGCATCATTGGTTTTCCTTGTGGCACCATCCAGAGAAAATGAAAGAAAGTCAATGTCATCGCAGGAAATTTTGTCCAGAATGTCATGAAATAAATATCCGTTGGTATCAATGGTGATGGATTTAAACCCAAGGCGGTTTGCTTCTTTGACGGCCAAGTAAAGGTCCGGATGAAGGGTGGGTTCTCCCCCTAAAAAAATGATATTAGTCTGCCTGGCCTTTTTTGAAAAAAGAGTGAGCCAGTTTTGTATGGTTTCAATATCAAGGGTATTGGCCCCGTGCTGATTTTTATTAATATAGCAATGGGTACAGGAAAGGTTACACTTTGTTAAGATGTGAAAAAAGAGATTGGAAGAATCTTTTGAAAATGCAACGGTCCTGTTTGTCATATTACCCCATACACTGCTTGGTAAAATTCGGATCAAATGCAACCGGGTATTGTCCGTCAAAACAGGCTTTGCAAAAGTTCAGCTCCGGGTTTTTCACTCCTGATGCGTCAAGCATGCCTTCAATGGAAAGATAATGCAAAGAATCAAGACCCAGATACTCCCGTAGTTCATCTATGGGTTTTTGCGCTGCAATCAGTTCTCCTTTTGAAGAAAAATCAATGCCGTAATAGCAAGGGAATTTATGGGGCGGACAGGAGATGCGCATATGTACTTTTTTAACCCCAAGCTCACGCAATGCCTTGACACGTGTTTTTGCCGTGGTGCCACGAATGATGGAATCTTCAATAATGATAATCTCCTTTCCGACAATCAGTTCCCTGACCGGATTGAGCTTCACTCGTACGGCAAAATCACGCATGGACTGAGTGGGCTGGATAAAGCTTCGTCCGACGTAATGATTCCGGATCATGCCCATTTCAAAGGGGATGCCCGATTCTTTGGCATAGCCAATGGCGGCATAATTGCCTGAATCCGGGAATGGCATGACAAGATCAGCCTCCACAGGGGCTTCCTGGGCTAATCTTTTACCATGTGCTTTTCTCATTTGATAGACATTTTTCCCGTCAATGGTGGAGTCGGGTCTGGCAAAATAGATATATTCAAATATGCATAAGGATTTATGTTTGGCTGCCTTGGGATGGCGGATACTCTTAATACCGTCTTCATTAATAATGACGATCTCCCCGGGATCGAGCTCCCGGATAAACTCCGCCTGGACCAGATCAAAGGCGCAGGTTTCAGATGCCAGGACATAATGGCCGTTGAGTTTTCCAAGGGCTAAAGGCCTGAACCCGTTGGGGTCTTTCATGCCGATGACTTCGCCCTTACAGGTTAAGAGGATCATGGAATAGGCTCCTTCGATTTTTGAAACAGCCTTTAAAATGGCACTCTCAACATCCCCTCTGATCAGGCTTTTAATAAAGAGATGGAGAAAAACTTCTGAATCCATGGTGGTCTGGAAGATGGAACCCTGTTCTTCCAGCTCTTCTTTGAGGATATGGGCATTGACAAGATTCCCATTGTGGGCCACAGCATAGGAACGATGTCTGTGGTTGACAACAAAGGGCTGGGCATTGGTTAAAACGGAATCCCCGGTGGTGGAATACCTGACATGACCAATGGCAGAACCGCCTTCAATTCGTTCCAAGTCCTCAATGTTAAAGATATTATGAACCAGTCCCATGCCTTTATGGGAGAAGATTTTATCATTTATCCCCCGGTTCACAGAAATGCCGGCGCTTTCCTGCCCCCTGTGCTGGAGGGCATAAAGGCCGAAATAGGTTATTTTAGCCGCTTCGGGATGTTTATACAGCCCAAATATGCCACATTCATCTTTGGGCCTTTCGTCCTCAATCATTGGATTGTGCATGTTTGTTTTCCTGGTGATACAATTGAATAGGGTTAACGCTGAGGCTTTCTTTTTTAAGGGCTTGGACAGCGCTGCAGATGGCCCTGGCGCCATCGGTTGTGGTGGCATAAGGAATTTTATATTTAATCGCCGCATGCCGTATTTCATATCCATCCCGCTTGGTCTGGCTTGATGCACCGGTGTTTAAAATCAACTGGATTTCATTATTTGTTACAGCATCCACAACATGGGGGCGGCCGGCAGAAACTTTTTTGACAAGTTTTGTCGGAACATCATGCTCCTTAAGGAACAGGGAAGTTCCTTTTGTGGCCATGATCGTAAATCCCATTCCATGAAAGTTTCTGGCAACTGACAGGGCGGCTTTTTTATCCTTATCCTGGACACTGATAAATACCGTCCCCTGGGTGGGAAGTTTTTGTCCAGCGGCAAACTGGGACTTGGCAACGGCAGCACCAAGATTCTTATCAATCCCCATCACTTCGCCCGTGGATTTCATTTCAGGCCCGAGAACCGGATCAACATTGTCAAACCTGTCAAAGGGCATGACCGCTTCCTTAACACAATAATAAGGGGGAATCACCTCCTTTGTCAGTCCCAATTCATCAAGGGTTTTACCCAGCATGACCTTTGTTGCGAGCTTGGCTAAGGGGATGCCAACGGCTTTGGATACAAATGGAATAGTCCTCGAAGCCCTTGGATTGACCTCTATAACATAGACCTTGTCTTTCATGATACCAAACTGGATATTCATCAGTCCCTTAACATTCAATTCTTTGGCAATGGCTTTGGCCGCATCTGTCATTTCATCAATGTGTTTTTGAGAAATGGAGTAGGGGGGCAATACACAGGCTGAGTCCCCGGAATGGATACCGGCTTCTTCAATATGTTCCATCATACCACCGATAATGGTTTTTTCACCATCTGAGATAGCATCCACATCCAGTTCAAAAGCCTCTTCAAGGAATTTGTCAATGAGTACCGGTTTGTCAGGAGATGCCTGGACAGCCAGATTAAAGTATTCTTCAAGATCGTTTTCATCATACACAATTTTCATGGCACGGCCGCCCAGGACAAAAGAGGGGCGAACCATGACCGGATAACCAATATCCCTTGCGACCTGCCCTGCTTCTTTATAGGAATATGCAATACCGTTTTCAGGCTGCAGCAGTCCAAGTTTATCCATCATTGCCTGAAAAAGATCCCTGTCTTCGGCCCGGTCAATGCTTTCAGGACTGGTCCCGATGATGGGAACACCGGCTTTCTGAAGATCCGAGGCAAGGTTCAGCGGGGTCTGTCCGCCAAACTGAACAATGACACCATAAGGCTTTTCCTTTTCAACAATGTGAAGCACATCTTCCCGGGTTAAAGGTTCAAAATAGAGTTTGTCAGATGTGTCATAGTCTGTGGACACGGTTTCAGGGTTGGAGTTGACCATGATGGATTCCACCCCCTCTTCTTTCAGAGCAAAAGAGGCATGAACACAGCAATAGTCAAATTCAATCCCTTGACCAATTCTGTTAGGACCGCCA
>JAFCZY010000159.1 GCA_019314105.1 Deltaproteobacteria bacterium | reverse complement strand
ATCATTATCCATGGCAGGCAAATCATCATGAATCAAGGAATAGGTATGGATCATTTCAATGGCACAGCAAGCGGGCAGGGCGATCAAAAAATTTTTTCCACAGGCCTGGGCGGCTGCCATTGACAGAATAGGGCGCAGTCTTTTCCCCCCGGCCATAAGAGAATGGTCCATCGCCATAATCAGTTCATGCTTTTGATTAAACTGCTCAAGAATAAGGTTCAGATACCGGTTAACCAGTTCCTGCTTTTTCTTCAAGTATGGCTTGAGGTTAAACGCCATATTATTCATCTTTAAAGGGTTGTTTTTTGATATTACCATCACGGTCTTTTGTAAGCATGGCTATTTTTTTTTCGGTTTTATCTAAAAGATCAAGGCAATATTTTGACTGCTTCATCCCCGATTTATATTTTTTGACGGCATCTTCAAGACAAAGATCTCCGGATTCCATTTGCCTTACAATCTCTTCAAGTTCTTTTAAAGCTGATTCAAACGTTTTCTTCTTAGCCATTTGTTTTTTCCACCCTTGTTATCAGTCGCCCTTTAAAAAGAATCACTTCTATTTGATCTTTTTTTTTCACATCGCCTGAATCTGTAATTACTTTTTTATCTGAAACAAACCTTGCAATACTGTAGCCCCTTTTTAAAATCGCTTTTGGATTCAGTGCTTGAAGTTTAGCGTCAAGCCGTAAATGATTTATTCTCATCAATTGCATATAATGCGTCATCATATTGGTTAATCTTGCTTCATCATCTTCAAGCCTGAATCTGAAATCATAAACAATTGTTTCAGGACTTTTTAATCTTGAAATCAAATACAAAACAGTCTGATTGAGCAGAACAATTTTCCTGTTCAATGATGTATTCAGATTTTTCTGCAAGTCAAAAATTCTTTGAACCAGATTTTTTTTATCCGGAAGGGCAAGTTCAGCAGCAGCAGAAGGGGTAGGGGCTCTTAAATCAGCAACAAAATCAGCAATGGTATAATCGGTTTCATGGCCCACCCCTGTGATAATCGGTATATGAGAATCAAAAATTGCAGTGGCAACAATTTCTGAATTAAATGCAGCCAGGTCTTCCAGAGATCCGCCTCCGCGTGCCAGTATGATCAAATCAGATTCTTGATATTGGTTGACAAGGGTTATGGCATCACAGATTTCATTTTCTGATCCGTTTCCCTGGACGTTAACCGGAATAATGTCAAGCGGGCAGTTTGAAAACCGTCTTTGGGCAACATTAATAATATCTCTGACAGCAGCACCGGTACCGGACGTAATAATGCTGATTTGAGACGGTAAAAACGGAATCGGCTTTTTGTATTTTTCGTCAAAAAGACCTTTGTCAGACAATTTTTTTTTAAGTTGTTCAAATGCGACCTGCATGGAACCTGCGCCTTCCGGTTCCAAATGCTCAAAAATGATCTGGTAAGATCCCCTGGGTTCATACAGGGAAAGTCGCGCCAGACCCATAATATTCATACCGTTTTCAGGTTCAAACTTCAGGTTGCGCTTTTGATTTTTAAACATTACGGCACTGATGGCGGCCTGCGGGTCTTTTAAAGTAAAATATGAGTGACCGGAACCAGGGACCGCATAGTTGGAAATTTCTCCGGTTACCCATATAAAAGGAAAGGCCTCTTCTAAAAGAGATTTGATTTTCCTTGTTAATTTAGAAACCGTATAAATATGTCCTGTGTTTTTTTCTGCCATTATCATTTATCTGTAAAGCCCATCCAAATACCATCCAAAATTTATATATATAAAACAATGGCGCTATTTTGACAATAAAATTCTTGTGGAAAATATATAGGGATAACTCATCCAAAATTAAGGCTTAAACAATGCAAGCATCAATTTTTGGTTTGCTGAAATATGAATTTGAAAAGAATATGCCGGGGTAAGCAATGTTTTTAGATATTTTACCCAAGGTCTGATAATATATATTATGTAAACTTTCTATTATATTGACCAAAACAGGCTTTATTTCGGGACTTAACCAAATTATAATCTTGAAATTCCCCTCTTTCGTGTTATATTACAAATTAAATAATAACTTTTGGGAGGAACAAAAATGGGTTCATATTCTTCAGTTTCACAAAACGCTGTCCTGGTAAAAACAAATTCATTTATTCGGAGCGTATATAATTGGATGGCGATTGGGTTGGGACTTACAGGCTTTACTGCATATTATGTGTCTCACAATGAAGCCTTGGTTCAACTGCTATATGGAACTCCCGGCTTAATTATGATGCTGATTTTTGCAGAGCTTGGATTTGTATTTTTTCTAAGTGCAAGAATTCAAAAGATTAAAGCTTCAACTGCAACTGCCCTGTTTACCATTTACTCGATTTTGAATGGAATAACCTTATCTTTTATCTTTCTTTCGTATACGGCCACATCCATTGTCTCAACATTTATGATTTGTGCTGTGACATTTCTTTCCTGCAGTGTTTACGGAATGGTCACCAAAAAAGATCTGACATCTCTTGGCGGATTTATGTTTATGGGCTTAATTGGAATAATCGTAGCCTCTGTAGTAAACATTTTCCTACAGAGCTCAGCCATGCAAATGATCATTTCCTACATCGGTGTTGTTGTATTTATCGGCCTTACCGCCTACGACACCCAAAAATTGAAAGCCATGTCAACCACTATCCCCAATAATGCAACCGGTGCGGTAATTCGAAAAGGCGCATTAATGGGAGCGCTTACCCTGTATCTGGATTTTATCAACCTTTTTATCATGATGCTTTTCATTTTTGGCGGCAACAGAGACTAATTTTTCAGCACCCATAACCGAAAATACAAACGGGTATCTACTTTATATTAGATACCCGTTTTCGATCGGACACTAAAGATCCTTTTTAATACTTTCACATATATCGAGACAATATTGTTCAACCTGGTTCTGATCCGGACCTTCTACCATCACTCTAAGTAAAGGCTGGGTCCCTGAATAGCGAATGAGTACTCTGCCTTTGTCCCCCAGTTTTTTTTCTACCATCTTGATTGTATCTGCAATTGTCTTGATTTTCATGAAATCCGGACGGGATTTATCTATTTCCACATTCATGAGTACTTGTGGATAGACCGTCATGATAGAAGTAAGGCTGGATAAAGACTGATTCGTTTCCATCATGACCTCAAGCAGTTTTAATGCTGAAAGTATCCCGTCTCCGGTTGTATGGTCATTTAAAAAGATGATATGACCGGAATCCTCTCCCCCAATGACAGCACCTGATCTCTTCATTTCCTCAAGAACATTGCGATCCCCGACAGCAGCTTTAATATGGCGAATACCAAGCCTGTCAAGGGTATTACCCAAACCAATATTGCTCATAATTGTGCTTACAACTATATTTTTATTCAGATTTCCGCGCTCTTTTGCAAACTTTACGCAAACAGCAAGGACTCTGTCCCCTGTAATTTCAGTACCGTTTTCATCAACTGCGATAAACCGGTCGGCATCTCCATCAAATGCAAGTCCAATATCTGCCTTTTCTTTGATCACCATCCTTTGCAACTTTTGTGTGTGCTGGGACCCACAACTCTTATTAATATTCTTTCCATCAGGAGAATCATATATAAATTGGGCGTCAAACAATTTATCATGAAAGACCATACGGGCAATTTTTGATGCAGCCCCATTTGAGCTGTCAACAACCAGTTTTAATTTTTTATCGGGTTTCTTAAAAGGAAACATGGCCAATAAAAAACCGGAGTACTTTTTCAAACTATCTGAAATTACAGCTATTTTTCCAACACTTCCCCGTGGAACATTATTGCTGTTAAGGATATACTTTTCAATTTGATTTTCCTGTTCATCTGAAAGTTTTTCGCCCCCCTGTTTAAAAATTTTGATGCCATTATCCTGATAGGGGTTATGGGAGGCGGATATAACAATGCCAGCACCCGCATCTTTAATCGAAGAACATAAATAGGCCACCCCTGGTGTCGGGATGACACCAGCCAACAGAACATCTACCCCGGTTGACGCAACGCCTGCCGCAAGTGCTGCCTCCAGCATATCGCCTGAAATCCGGGTATCTTTCCCAATAATCACAGTTTTATATCCGTTCTTTTGGGTGAAGCGTCCAACCGCCTGTCCTGTTTTCAAGGCAATTTCACACGTTATAGGGTATTGGTTGGCAATGCCTCTGATTCCGTCTGTTCCAAAAAGTTTTCCCATTTTTTAGTCCTGTTATCTAAATTAATGTGGGCGATGTATTCAAATAATTAATTTTTCAATCATTCTCTGTTCAATATGAAACAACCACTGACTGCCTTTTTCACGTTCATCTGATTCCAGGCTTTGAATGACAGGGATATATTTTTTTTCTACCGGGTCTATTCTTTTTTCAATCATTTGAACAAAGGTTTCGCCCTCTTTATTTAAATGATTGTTTTCACATTCTATTTTAAAAATTTCATCTGTCCGTTTAAATTTATCCATTATATTTTCAAAGGCTGATTTTTTTGACAGATTTAATTTTTTACAAAAAATTTTTAACCGG
Source organism: Deltaproteobacteria bacterium (assembly GCA_019314105.1). GTDB lineage: Bacteria > Desulfobacterota > Desulfobacteria > Desulfobacterales > Desulfobacteraceae > Desulfobacula. Next base: position 731 of record JAFCZY010000159.1, on the reverse strand, counting down.
TGACGTCTTTCTTCGATACAACAGTCTAAATTATTCTGCATCCCCTTGATCAATTCCTGGGAAAAATTATCATAAATAAACAGCGGGCGGATATATTTGTACCAGGATTTTAGGGCAATAAGCCCTGCGATATAATATATATTATTATTAAAAATATGGGCTACATTTTTATACCCATAAAATTGTTTTGGAATGGAGGCATCTTTAAGGCTGCCGCCAAGTAACAGCCGATTGTTTTTCAATTCACTTTTTCGAATAATGGAACCGGCTGCTGTGATACAGCCATACCCTATCCTGACAGGGCCGACAAGCCCCCCCTGCCCTCCTAAAAAAATCGGATCTGATTTCAGCATGACCCCATGATGAACATCTCCCAACATGGACGGTGTGGCCTTGTCCTGATGAGGGGTATAATTAAAATGAACAAACGAGGACCCGACTTCAGAATGATTTTTACGGCTTGTTCCACCCGCCATAAAACAATCACAAAAATTAATCAGGCTGCCCAGGGTTACAAAGGGGAACAAAAGAGTCTGTTTGAGGCCCACTGTATGGGCTGCATTGGCTTCTTCTTCAAGTATAGTCCCTTCTCTTACGTGTGCGCCGGAACCAAATGAATTGTTGCCGGCAAAAACCGCCCCTTTAAAAAAGCCACCGTTTAATGTTGTATTTTCTCCGACTAACGTATTTTCAAGTGTCACCGGTGCTTCATATCCGATTTGAGAATTCCG
>JAFCZY010000158.1 GCA_019314105.1 Deltaproteobacteria bacterium | reverse complement strand
AAAATTATTCAATATATTAAATCTCTTATAGCAAAAAACCGGTTTAAAAGATATAAGGATTTATTTTGTAATAACAAGTAAGATTTTTTTATCTGTAATTTTTTTCAAAGCCAATAATTGCTGCACCCAGGGCGCCGATGATATCCGGTGTTTCAGGGGTGTTTATTTTTTTAAGATTCATGCTTTCTGCAATGGCTTTTACCACTCCCTTGTTCCGCGCCACACCGCCGGACATGGAGACGGTAAGACCGTCAATATTTCCGGCCACCCTTTTGACAAGAGAATGGGTCCTTGCTGCAATGGATCGGTTAAGTCCTTTTGCAATCTCTTTTTGCTCGGTACCGCAGGCAATCAGTGAGATGACTTCACTTTCAGCAAACACCGTACACATGCTGCTGAGGACAAGGTCGCTTGCCGCTCCTTTATCCAGGTCTCCCAATTCGGTAATATCCACTTCCAGAGCCCTTGCCATGGCTTCCAGAAATCTGCCGGTTCCTGCCGCACATTTATCATTCATGGCAAAATCCACCACATTCCCGTCCGGGTCAAGGCGCATGGCTTTGCTGTCCTGTCCCCCGATATCAATGAGAATCCGTGTCTCAGGGATCACATGTTTTATCCCCTTTGCATGACAGGTGATCTCAGTGACCGCAGCATCTTTTTCTTTGACCCGGGCTCTCCCATATCCGGTGGCGATAATGGATCGGATGTCTTTCTCCATAACGCCTGCTGCATCAAGGACGTTCTTTTTCACCCGGGCAATGGATTCGATGTTTTTTGCTCCGGTGAGGATTACCGACGAGGCCAATATGTTTTTTTTTTCATCAATCAATACGGCATCACAGGAAAGACTGCCGATATCAATACCAAGGAAAATCATTACATTTTCTCCTTAATCAAAGTTTAAAATAAATTTTTCTAAGAAAGCATTTCCAAAAAGGCTTCTACCCGGGTTTCTATCTGGCCCTTTGCAAGATTTCTTGAATCCACACAATCAATTTCAAGGTTCAGTACAGGCACGTTGATGTCTTTCATCCCTTTTGAAATCAGACCTCTGATACCTGTTCCCTGGCGGCATCCCCAATGGCAGGGGTTAATGGCACCGTCAATCCGGTAAGCACCGGCAAGGCCCTGCAAGTGTTTAATCCGTTCAGATGCGTCCATGCTGAAGGGAATTGAAATCATTCTTTTTGCAATGCTCTCAAAAGGATTGTCCGGGTCCATGGGGTCCCAGGTGACATCATTGAGTTCATCCACAACAATTACAGCACCCAGATCCTCGAGCATCTCATTGATAGGAAATGGATATTGAATCCTGTTCTGTATCCACATCAGCCTTATTTTTTCTTTTGAGGCATGCTCCCGGCGGGTTTTTATCCTGTGATTCAATTCATCTTTAAATGCCTGGCAGATATCAATCCCTTTTTGTGTGCCCATTAAAAGGGTTATGACCGTACCGAAATCTTTTAAAATATTGTTGTCAACAGGAGAGGGGTTTGTTTTGGCAAGATCATAAATTTCTTTTAAGAGCTGACTTGAGGCGTTGAAATTTTCCAGGGCAATGCCGAGTTTTTGTTTTGACAACGGCCTTTTTGTATGATCAGACACAAAGCGAACCATCTCTTCAAGCTGGGCTGACAGATATTTTATCGCATCCTGTGTATAGTTCTGAGGCACATTCAAAAGGAAAAAGTCTTTTTTATACTGGTGTGCAAAATTTTCCACAATGGCAAGACCGGCTGTACAGGGGCTGCTGGTCCCTATGATAAAATCAGGTTCCGGCATGGCGTTTTTTAATACTGCTCCCATGACTGCCCGGTGATAAGCGCAGGAATCTGTTGCAAACCCGGAATCTTCCGCTTCTTCAAAAAAATAACCTGCCGTCTGGGTGGAGGAGAGCATGGCACCGACAAATTCGACAAAACAGGAGGTGACACCCATGGAACCGAGAAGATCAAAAGGAGCGGTTACGCCGCACCATGCAATGTTCTCATCTTTGGAATAAAGTTTTTTCCCCAGCCTGGACAGTTCCAGTACATATTTTTTCCGGGCATTGATGCCGTGGGGGTCCTGGTTTAGTTTATCGGTTATTCCTTTTACGGCATTGTCAAAATGATCGTACATCATATTACACCCCCAGCATTTCTGTAAACGCTTCAATTCTTGTCTGCTGCTGTCCCATAGATCCCATGGTGCAGTCTCCTTCCAGCATAAGGAAGGGAATGGATTCTTTCTGAAGGGCCTGCCTGATCATAGGAATCCTGGCAAGGTAGGGATCGCAGAATTTTAAGGTAAACCCGATAACGCCTTTTGCATTGCTTTCTTTTGCCCGTTGAACAATCTTTTGGGCGATACTGCCTGGCTTTGTGGTATCCATGGTTCTTGCGCAAGGCGTCTGCTCCATATATGAACTTGCCAGAGATCTGAAGATATTATCGTCTGCCGTGATGTCCACGGGTGTGACAAACCGTGAAGTGGTGCAAAAATCACTGGCAGTCACATGCACATTCCATTTTTCAAAAAGATCATACACCTTTGGATCAAACAAAAGATTTCCAAAAACAAAAACAGGCGACTGACCGCCTTTAGGGGATTCTTCAGGATCAATTTTATGTTGCGCCATTAAAAGGGCCTTGTCTGTTGAATCTGTCGCTGCCGTATTGATGATTTGCTGAAGTTTGGAAGCAATCCCGGGAAAATAATTTCGGGACATTTTTTTTTCAATTTTTTTAACTGAGGCAGCAAGAAGGTTCCATCTGGCGATTGTATCTTTTATTTTTTTTGTAGAAAAGGATTCATTGTTCCATTTGAAAAGGGTTTTGGCCAGACGTTCATATTCTTTTGAGAGAAAATCAAGGCTTAAGCTGTTTATTCCGGAAGGAAGGTCCAGCAGGATAATCGGGTCATCAGGTCTTGCCTCATGCCATGCGTCGGCCAGCCGCCGCATGGAATCACAGGAATTGATAAAAATCATCCCTTCAAGTTCCGGTAGGTCATCTTCAAGCGCCCGGTCAAGTACTTTTTTGACATGGGGACACAAATTGTCGTGAAGCAGGTGTCCTGCCTGATCAGGCGCCTTTGATTCAGGAAAAATCCTGAAAGGGGAAAACCCGGCCGCTTCAATTAAAGGGACCGGTGTATAGGCGCAGGTAAATCCGATTTTTTTATTCATTTTAATTTCTCCTTGCCGCAATTCAAAAGAATGGTGCGCAATAGGTTTTTCGTGGTTTCAATATCCTTTTTTGAAATAGTGCGGAAGACTTTTTTAAGGGTGGCTGATACGACTTTTGTTGCGGAAACTTCGGCATCAACGCCTTCTTGTGTCAAGTGGATTCTGTTGGCTCTCCTGTCGTTGGGGTCGGGCTCCCGTTTTACCAGTCCGTCTCTTTCCATACGGTCTAAAAGTCCTGTCATGGTGGAAGGTTCAAGACCTGCCCTCTTACCAAGCTCGTTTGCCTTAAGCCCGTCTTTATCCCACAAGGAGAGCAGAACACCAAGATAGGCCGGCCTTATGGTGCTGATCCCTTCATCGGCAAATCTTTTTTTCAAAAGGGATGTTACGGCAAGCGTAGCCCTGGAAAGCAAATAATACGGGCAGTCGGGCGGCAGCGGCAAATTCATTTTTTACCTTTCATATATATTATTGTTGTTCGATATATTACGCATACGTAATATATTGTCAAGAACTAAATGGTCTGTCGGCTGATGAAAATCCAAAAAAACAGCAGAACTGATCCAAAGCATAAAAAAATATGGAAAAATACCTGAAAAGAAAGTATAATCATTATCAATTTCTTGACATTTGACATAAAAAGGAAAATCAACATGATCAAAAATCTCATCATCATTGGAATGCTTCTGATGCTTGTCTCTTTCGGCACTGCAGCATTTGCTCGAGGAGGAAAAGGCGGTGGCGGCGGTATAGGGGATAACATCAGAGCCGGCCGTAACGTACTGAAGATGAACCAAGAGCAAAACCGGAACCAGTATCGATATAGAAACCGTAACCAAAAAAAGAATCAGAACCAAAATCTTAACCCGGAAAACCCGGAACAGAAAAGAATCCAGCAGCAGATCCGGAATAAAGACCAAAATCAAAACATGAATGTTGAAGGGCCTTTGAGCACGGATAATTAGCTGTTTCAAATTCCTCTGTATCCGGAGCATTTTTTTCACCATTTTCTCCTGGTACAGTTACGGCTCCGAAAAGATTTGAAAGGGCAAAAACATTTCTCGAAAACAAAGGATTCAATCTTTGTTTTATGGTCCTGCCTGATTCATCCTTTTGGAGGATTTGACGGCAGAAGAAAAAAACGTGTCCTGGTCAAAATAATTGGAGGATAAAATATTTTAATGGAATATTTAGATACAGATAATCTTGAAAAAATACATAATCGAAATTTAAACATTTCCAGCTATATAGTTGATGACAAGCACATATTAATTGCAGGAGAATTGAAAGAAAGAAATCTGATAACGGTTTATAAGAGATCTGGTGAACCTATTGAACCTAATGTTTTTCATCATATGCAAATTCAACTGCTTGTCAAAATTTCTGAATTGAAAATTGTGGATATTCATATGAAAATTCCAGGTGCTCCTCATGATAATATTTGCAGGGAAATGGAAAACAGTCTTGATAAAATAAAGGGACTCAACATTGCTCCGGGATTCACATCCAAAGTCAAAAAAATTGCAGGTGGCATAAAAGGATGTGTCCATTTGACAACATTGCTTTTATCTATGGCACCAGCAGCACTTCAGGGATACTGGATATTCGGAGCACGTGAAGAACATAGAAGCGAGAATTCAATTCTTGATATCGAAAAATATTTAGTGGATACCTGCTGGGCATGGCGCAAAGATGGCCCGTTAACTAAATGAGACCCATTATTCATGTCATTTTACATTTTCTCATTCCGGTAATTATCCCTTATTCGTTTCGAATGAAAAACAGGTTGAAGGCGATCATCATTTTGTGTTCAACAATAGTTATAGACCTTGACCATCTCCCGCAAATACAACAAAATAAATAATTTATTATCAAGAGGAACAATGACAGCCATTAAAATTCCATACAACCAATTAAGCCCAGAAGCACTGCAAGGTGTTATCGAAGAATTTGTTACCCGGGATGGCACTGACTATGGAGAAGTTAGAATTTACAAGCGAAAAATGACCCCCTTTTACAACCCAATTTTGACCCCCCTTGATTAAAAAAATAGCCTTTAAAATTTTATCATCACCTAAAATTTGGTGGAGTTCCAGCTGAGGGCAGGATCC
>JAFCZY010000157.1 GCA_019314105.1 Deltaproteobacteria bacterium | reverse complement strand
TGTCATCAAGATCGGCCAGAAGAACATCCAGACCATCGTCACAAAAGGAGCCTGTTCCGGTAGAAGTGGAAAAATCAAAGGGACCGGGTTTGTTGATGCCCAGCCCTACAAAGGTTGTTGCTTCGTAAGCATCACACCAGTAAGGATCACGGTAGTCATCCGTATCAAAATTGAGTTTGACCAGCTCCATCGCCTTTGCATCATAGGGTCGAATTCCTATAACCGCTCTTGGTGTGTCATCGGTCTCTATTTTTTTCATGATATGGTGGTCTTCTTGTGATTCATCCAGAGTAGCGGTGAGCATTTTTTCAGTCTGAGGAAAAATAATAGATTTTGCAGACATGACGGAATCATAATATTCCATGTCCGGCATACTTGATAAAATCATTGGGATCTTCCGGGCTGTATACGTCCAGCGGCGGGCGTTTGGTTTCGTCTAACCCTGCTTCCCATCCATAGATCTCTAATGAGTCTTTGTTCAGTTTCCTTGTAAAGTCCCTGACATTAATATCCATGGGGCAGGCTTCAACACATGCACCACAGTCTGTGCAACGACCGGCACAGTGATACGCTCTCAAATAATGGAATGTTCTTACATCCGTGGTATCCTGACCTTTCCCCACCCATTGAGGGCCGGATTCATCAACAAAGCATGTCGGGCAATAGCATAACGGACATGCATTTCTACAGGCATAACACCGGATGCAGTTCTTTAAAAGTTCTTCAAAATGGTTCCATTTTTCATCTGCTGTCATTTCCTCAATCCTGCGGACATCGGGAAACGGGTCTTCGATGATTTGTTCTTCCACAAGGTCTGCAACCAGTTCATCATAAATCACAGGATTCCTGTGCGTGCAGGTCGTGCAATTTGAATTTAGAACCTCATTCTTATGAATATTTTTCTCATCAGATATCGTTTTAATGGTAATCGTATCACCTGTTTCTGAATATCCGGTAATTTCTCTATCAAACAAGGATGAGATTTTTGTCTTATCAATCATACCATTACAGGGAACGCCGATAATATGAATCTGTTCCCGCTTGATTTTATTCTCAACAATATGGGTGACGATATTTCTAGAATCACATCCTTTGGCTATAATGCCTATTTTTTCCTTTCTGTCGGTAAGATAGTTGGCAAGATTAATCCGGCAGTTGTTATCCCATATGAATTGTTCTGCCGGCCATGGGTATCGTCCCTTGCTTGAAACCAATGATGAAATCGACTTTTTCATCTTTTAACAGACGGGCAGAAAGTTCTCTGATTTTTGTTGTATAACTGTCCATGTAGCTTATCCCTAGGCTGATATTTTTTTAACAAGTTTATGATTGGGTCCGACTGTTTCAACGATCCGGGTCACTTCTTTTACAACATCCACAAATTTGGTTGCTTCAGCAGAAGATATCCAAGAGAAATGAAGTCTTTCTTTTTCTATCCCCATATGTTCAAGAAGATTTCCGGCAAGCGCAAATTTTCTTCTGGCATAATAATTACCATCCAGGTAATGACATTCACCCGGATGTCAGCCCGACACCCATACAGCGTCAGCTCCTTCTCTGAAAGCGGAAAGAATAAATTTAGGACTCATTCTTCCGGTGCAGGGGATTCGAACAATACGAATATCCGCTGGATACTGCATCCTGCTGACACCGGCAAGATCTGCAGCACCATAACTGCACCAGTTGCAGAGGAAACTGATTATTTTTAATTTTTTGTCACTCATTCTTTATATCTCCTTATACAGCAGCAGTGGCTGCATCTTTTTCGTTTTCTTTGTCTGTTTTGGGGGTATCAGCTGTTTGGCCGCCATTGCTGGATTCAAATTCATCTAAGGCAGATATCTGGGCAAATATCTGATGGGTATCAAATCCTTTAAGATGTAAGGCGCCTGATCTACAGGAAGCCACGCATAATCCGCATCCTTTGCAGAGAACAGGATTTATTTCAGCCTTACCCTCATATCTTCCTTCTGCTGTAAAAGATGGGGCAGAAAAAGGACAAATGGATACACAGACGCCGCAGGAGCTGCATTTTTCCTGATCCACCCAAGCGACAGTCCCGTCCATGTTCATCTTCTTTTTGGCAAGAAGTGTAACCGCCCTTGTAGCAGCAGCCATGGCCTGGGAGATTGATTCGTCAATGGGTTTAGGTGCATGGGAAAGACCGCAGAGGAATACCCCATCTGTTGCACAGTCAACCGGTTTGAGTTTTGCATGGGCTTCCATGAAAAAACCGTCAGCGTTTTGGGCAATTTTATACATAGCGGCAAGTTTATTTTTCTTTTCAGGAACAATGGAAGATGCCAGGACAATCAGATCACTCTTTATTTCCATTTTTCTTCTAAGGGACGTATCAGAGAAAAGAACCTGCAGTTGATCTTTATTGACAGTTACTTTAAATTCTTTTTCAAAATCAAATTTAATAAATTGTACGCCTTTAGTGCGCGCTTCCGTATAAAGATCTTCCCTTAATCCAAAGGAGCGCATATCCCGATATAATATAAATACATTCATTTCAGGATTTATTGATTTTAATTTTAAGGCATTTCTGATGGATTGAGTGCAGCAAATCTTTGAACAATAGGGACGTTCCGGTATCCTTGATCCCACACACTGGATAAAGACGGCTGTATTTGTGGATTTCAGGGTCTCGTCATGATGAATAAGTTTTTGATCTAGTTCAAGCCCGGTGATAACCCGGTCATCTTCTCCGTAAAGGTGGGTTTCGGGTTTTAATTCGGAAGCACCCGTGGCGATTATGGTAATACCATGCTTCAATGTGTCTGCTGTACCATTTTTGTTGATATGGGTTTCAAAATTTCCAACAAAGCCATCTACATTGGTTATGTCAGTATTTAAATGAATATCAATTAATTTGTCTTCTTCAATTGATTTTATCATTTCGGCCAGATGGGTTTGAATGTCTTCCCCCTGCCAGGTTTGATAAAGCTTGTTTGCCTGACCGCCAAGCACGGCCTCTTTTTCAATGAGATGGGTATGATATCCCTGATTGGCAAGTGTTTTTGCAGCCATAATTCCTGCAACACCCCCACCGATAACCAATCCTGACTGGTCAATCTCAAGGGTGGGCTCTGTTAAGGATTCGTGCAATGCAACTTTTGCAGTGATCATTCTGACCAGGTCTTTGGCCTTTTGAGTCGCTTTTTCAGGCTCTTTGGCATGGATCCATGAACACTGGTTCCGGATATTGGCCATGTCAAACAGATATTTATTGATACCTGCATTGGTTAATGTTTCCTGGAATAGACCTTCATGGGTTTTGGGGGTACACGCGGCGATAACCACCCGGTTTAATTTTTTTTCTTTTATAATATTTGTAATGGCATCCTGAGTATCCTGGGAGCAGGAAAACATATTTTCATCTGCATACTCAACATAAGGTAGTTTTTTAGCCATTTCAACAACAGAAGGGACATCAACAACACCGGCGATATTGGTTCCACATCGGCAAACAAAGACACCGATTCTTGGTGCTTCTCCCGTTATATTAATTTCTTCAGGAATTTCTTTGGTTTTTGTCAGCGTCCACCGTGATTCCATAAGGTTGATGCCTGCCATCCCGGCCGCAGCACTGGATTCAATAACAGAAGAGGGGATATCTTTTGGTGCTTCAAACGCACCACAGATGAAAACGCCGGGTTTTGATGTTTTAACCGGTTCAAAACTATTGGTCGTAACAAAATTATAGTGATCAAGGCTGATATTCATTTTGTCTGCCAGTTGAACCGCTTCCTCACCAATACACAGTCCAACAGATAATACGACGATATCAAAGGCTTCTTCTTGTCTGGTGCCTGTTTCATCTATGTAATTAATAAGTTGTAGACCTGTTTCAGAATCAGGAACAATATTAGTAATTTTGGATTTAACAAATCTTATGCCGGACTCGTCTTTACCTCTATTATAGAAATGTTCATAATCTTTACCATGGGTCCTGATATCCATATAGAAAATAGCCGTATCCAAAGGATCATGACTATGTTCCTTGGCAAGCATAGCTTCTTTAACGGCATAGGTACAGCAGACAGAAGAACAATATCCATTGGCACCCAGATGATTGTCTCTGGAACCGATGCATTGCAGCCAGGCTATTTTTTTAGGCTCTTTTTTATCAGAAGGCCTTACCAGATGTCCTTCATACGGTCCGGCTGAAGAAAGAATTCGTTCAAACTCAAGGCTCGTTACAATATTTTTAGATTTTGTATATCCGTAAACATCATGTTTTCCCGGATCATAGGGTTTGCAGCCCGAAGAAATAATGACAGACCCCACATTCAAGGTTATGTCCTTTTGCTGATCCTCATAATTGATAGCGCCGGTAGGGCATACTTCTGCACATTTCCCACATTTTCCCATGGTAAGAAAAATGCAGTTTTTTGCATCAATTGAATATTTTAAAGGGACTGCCTGAGCATATTTTACATAGATTGCTTTTCTTTTTCCAAGCGCCTCATCATATTCATTATCAACTTTTTTGGGACATTTCTCAGCGCACAAACCACAGGCAATACATTTATCCATATCAACAAATCTTGGATGTTGAACAACATCTATTTTAAAATTACCTGCTTCACCAGAGATATGTTTGACTTCAGATAAAGTTAGAAGTTCAATATTTATATGCCGGCCGACCTCGACCAGTTTGGGTGAAATAATTCACATGGCACAATCATTGGTGGGAAATGTCTTGTCCAATTGAGCCATAATCCCGCCAATGGAAGGTGACTTTTCGACAAGATAGACATAATATCCGGAATCAGCCGCATCAAGAGCTGCCTGCATACCGGAAATCCCCCCTCCAACGACCATTATCGAACCTGTTTTTTTCGGTGACATTTTTTCTCCTATAAACAACCTGACTTTAATCTTTTTTTTATAACAAATTTTTATTTAACAGTTTGGGACTCTTTTTTTGCAACCGGTTTTTTAATTGTATTTTTCTTTTTTCTTTTTTTCTTCACTTTTTTTTCTTTAGTGTCAAAAAGTTTTGAATAAGCTTGATTCAAACCTTCATCAGTCTGGCCGTCAATTCCCAAATCTTCTTTTCCAATACCCAGACGAAGTCCTAAAAGCTGTGTATATAAGATTGAAGGCAGGGTGTATTCTTTGTTTCTTTTTGAAACAATTTGATCCTGAATTTTATCAAATTGCATATAACACCAAGGGCAGGCCACACAAATAAAATCAGCCCCTGCTTTTTGGGCGTTAGATAATTTTTTTTCAGTAAGGTCATAGGACAAGCTGTCATTAATCCCAAGTACCGGTGCTCCGCAACAGTCCAGTTTGGATGCCCACTCAATACTTTTTGCCCCTGTAACTTTGACAAGGTTGTCGAAAAGCGATGGTGATGCCGGATCATCAAATTTCATAATGTCAGATGGCCGAAGGGCATGACACCCGTAATGAGTGGCGATATTAAGATCTTTATATTGATCAATTATTTTTTTGTTTAATTCATCAATTGTAATATCATCGTGCAGTACAGACAAATAATGTGATATCGAGGAAATTCCTTGATATTTGAGGCCTTCTTTGCCAAGGATTTCATTAATCTTTACTTTTAGCCCATTATCTTCTTTTAAAATTGCATTGGCTTTTTTAAGGCTTCCAAAACAACATTGGCAAAGAGTCAGTATGTCTTTCCCCACATTTTCAGCCAAAGCAATATTTCTGGCTGATGACAGGATCCATGCGGTTTGATCTGTATTTTTCATGGGATAGCCGCAACAATTGAATTCTTTTATATCAACGATATCAATATTTAATTTTTTCAGCACCGCCCTTGCTGAAATTTCGTATTGTTGAACTTTTGCCGGTATGTTACATCCGATAAATAATGCAAATTTTTTCATATTATTTTTCCATTATAGTACCATTGAAATGGTGAAAATATTTTAACAAGTTTCATGTATTTATATGATCTCATCACTTTTTGTAGAATAAAAACAATCTTTTGACACCTTGTTTTTAAGTTCATAAAAGATATCAGTTATTTTAACGTTCTGGGGACAATGCTCCTGGCACTGATAGCAGGTCACACAATCCCACAGCATATTCGACCCAAGCGCAAGTTCTTCAAGTCCAAGACCTAATGACCTCATTATCTGATGAGGAAGCAGATCAAGCACCTGTTCGGGTTTTTCATAGTTTATGACCACCGGACAGACATTGGTACAGTTTTCACATGAAAAACAATACGAAAAGGTACTTTCCTGAAGTGCGGGGCCTTTTTCTGTCAAAGACAGGACATCGTTTGCATGGCTTTTTTTCTTGTATTTGGAAGCGATAATGCCTTTGGCATGTCTGGCCGGTATATCAGAAAGCGTGGCACCGAAATCGTCCCGATTGTAGGTGCGGTGAAATCGTCCCGATTGTAGGTGCGGTTATAGGAAAAAGGCGATAATACCAGAGGTGTGATCACTGCACCGGATCTGATGAATTCCTCCCTGACATCATACCAGAGTTCTTTAAGATTTATTCCGGCGGGACAGACGACGGTACACCGGTCACAATTTGAACAAAGATAAATCCCTTCTTGAATGGCTTTAAATTGTGGCGATCCCAGGTCTTTGGTTTTAAAATACTGCCGCAAAGAGAGCATCCTTTCGGAAGGCAGAATGTTCATGTTGTTTTTAACATCACAGGCTGGGCCTGCTGAGCATGTTTTGCTGCAGGTG
>JAFCZY010000156.1 GCA_019314105.1 Deltaproteobacteria bacterium | reverse complement strand
ATAGCCAAAGCCCTTGAAGAAAATAATATTATTGTCAACTACCAGGCAACCCCTGTTGAAGAAGGGTTTACCGCATCCGGAGCGCTTCGGATGGGCGTATCTGAAATGACGCGGTTTGGGATGAAGGAAAAAGATTTTCAAACCCTTGCAACGTTAATATCAGATCTGATTCAACATAAATCCGTTATCAAGGATGAAATTATAAAATTCAGAACGCCCTTTGTTGATATGCAATTTTGTTTTAAAGAAGCAGATGTTCAGAATGAGATGACATCTTTGCTGGGTTCTTTTAAATAACTATTTCCCAAGTGTATGGCAAATCTCCACGGCAAGGGCATAGATAATATCCAACGGCAGATGCTGTTCTATTGTCCTGTCAAAGAGCAACTTTGCTTCACTTGGAAAATCCTCATCGCCCTGCCAGTACAATACAGCCACCGGGAGCGTCGGTGTAATTCGAAATAAAAAGGCGGCATCTGCCAGTTCAATGGGGATTCCGCCTGATTTTTCACTTTCTGTTTTAAAAAAATCTATATTATCTCCAAACCAGCCTGTAATCCAATCCGTTGGAATGGTATGCGGGCCTCTGAAAAACGCAGCCCCTCCAGGGATATCCTTTTCAGACACCCATTCTCCTGACGGAGGAATATTTTTTGATTTCATCAGGTAATATAAAATAAATAAATGCAAATACTCCTGATAGGTTTTCAAACCTGATTCTTCGGACCGGACTTCATGATTTTTTAAATCCACACAATACTTGTGGCCCCATATAGTTACAAAATATTGCTCCCCGATTTTATCAAATCGGCAGCCGGTTCTTGAAACCACCTCTTCAGGATCACAGGATTTAAGGTTTAAAAAATTAATTTTATCTATCTGATTACTCATCCCATCCCCTTAAGATTGCTTCCCGGTCATACGCTCAATCTGCACTTTTATGACAAGTGTTTTTTCAAGGGCCTCATCCGGATAGTCAAATGTCCTGTCTGAATAATGCGACATAATCACATTTAACGCCACTATTTTTTCATCTAACTTATCCAGCAGCTGGGCTCTGCCTGATCCGATCACACTGTTATATTCAACTCCCCAGTCACAGGCTGTCTTTGCCTTTTTAAACTTGATAAGTTGATCCACCTCAAAACAGACATTGGGATTTTTTTGAATCACATCAATCTTTCGCCCCTCCTTTGCACTATGAAAAAAAAGATAACCATCCCGGTATCCAAAATTCAAGGGAACCATATAGGGTTTATCTTCATCCACCATTGCCAGACGACAGACAGTGCTTTCCTGTAAAATTTTTTCAATCTCTTTTAAATCTGTGATTTCTTTTTCTTTTCTTCTCATACCAATGCGTCCTTAAATAATATATAGTCTGATTCTGATATCCCTCTCACACCCAAAGGGCGCTCTGTTCCATCATGGCAATCTGACCCGCCGGTGATTAAAAGATGATATTTTTTAGCCCAAGATGCCATCAAATCCTGGTGCTCTTTCGTATGGCCGGGATAATAGACTTCCAGTCCTTGAATACCGGCCTCAATAAATTCCGGAAAAATTTGTTCAACAATCTCAAGATCGGGCAACACTTCTTTATAATGCCCTTTACCCGGGAAAGAACCGGCTGCCGGGTGGGCCAGGACGGTAACCATCTTATTTCCCCGAACAAACTCAGCCACGGTTTCTAATTTAATTCCTGAAGGCAGGTAAGCCGGACTGTCATTTCCGATAATTAAATTCATGGTATCGGCATCGGTGATTCCAAAATCTTCCTTCAATACAATGGCAAAGTGACGTCTTGTGGCAGTATCACTTAATGCGGCAATATCTTCAAATTTTAACTTTCTTTTTAACAAAGGCTTATTCCCGTTCGGGCCAAAAATTTTATTAATTTCATTGACTCTTGCCCTTACCAGTTTTTCTCCCCTGCCCTGTGCCAAAATCGTTTTAAATTGGTTTATAAATTGATCATCCCAAAGCCTGTTCTTCAAAAAATAACACAAAAGATGCAATGTCCCTGTAAAATATGATCGCTTAAACCGGATGGAAACTTCAACACCGCAAATGACCTCAATATTATATTTTTTTCCTGCTGTCACTGCATTTTTCAATCCCGCCAGCGTATCATGATCTGTGATCCCGATAGCCTTTATTCCAAGGGATTTTGCCTGTTCAACCATTTGATCAGGGGTAAAATCGCCATCAGATGCGGTGGTATGATTGTGTAAATCCGCAAATATTTTTTGATTCATCTGTTTCCTCAATTCAATCGCTCTGCATTTGATTCGCCATGTAGCTGTTTTTATACTGGTTATCATAAAAACACAATCTAAGTTTTTTTGAATAATAATAATATTATTTGTTTTTTATAAATTTAATGGTAGAAAAGAGAAAATCCTTTTAATAACATTAATTTGGAGACGATGATTAAAATGCTTAAAACCGGTAATGATATAGATATTATTAATGAACTGGGAAAAGTGGGTTCCGAAGAGAGCGCCAAAGCCGTATTTAAACAATATATGGATGATGAGCAATTGACCCGGATATTAAAAATCAAACACCCTGACGTCTTAAAAAGAATTGCCGATTCAATTGTTCTCTGCAATCCTTCTTCTGTTTTTGTCAATACGGGATTACCCGAAGACAGGGAATTTATCAAAAATCTTGCCCTTGAAAAAGGAGAAGAAAGCGCTCTTGCCATGGAAGGGCACACCATTCATTATGACCTGGCCGGTGAACAGGGCAGAATTGTTGACAGAACCTATTATATTGCCAATCCGGAAGATCAGGTCAGTTCTCTTGCCAACCGGATGGACAGACCGACCGCTCTCGAAGAAGTCAGATCCAATATGACGGATATCATGAAAGATATGACCATGATCGTTGGATTTTATATGAGGGGTCCTGTCGGCTCTCCCGTATCAAATCCGGCTTTGGAGATTACAAGCTCCACCTATGTTTCCCATAGCGCAGAACTGCTCTATCGCAATGCCTATGCTGACTTTGACAAAGAAGTAGAAGCCCGGGGGCATTTCTTTACAAATGTTCACAGCGAAGGCCTGAACCGGACAGAAGACTTGCCTGATGCAAGGGTTTTCATGGATCGAAAATTTAAGACAACCTATAGCTGGAAATGTACCTATGCTGGCAACACCCTGCTGCTGAAGAAAGGAAATCACCGATTTGCCGTGGATAAGGCGGTGTATGAAAACCTGGGCAACGAATTGTCAGAGCATATGTTTATCACTGGCGTTCACGGCCCCAATAACCGTGTGACCTGGCTTGCAGGCGCTGCTCCCAGCGGATGCGGAAAAACAACCACAGCCATGGCGGGAAATGTCTTTATCGGTGATGATTTGGCCCAGATGTGGATTGCCGAGGACGGCAGTATCCGATCCATTAACCCGGAATCCGGCATTTTCGGCATTGTTGAAGATGTCAATCTGGAAGGGGACCCCATGCTGATGAAAGTCTTAAGGCAGTCTGGATACGAAGTGATCTGGTCCAATGTCCTTATTGATGAGAAAAAAGTTCCCCATTGGATAGGGAATAATGAAACCCACCCCAAAAAAGGCGTTAATTTTCAGGGAGACTGGTATGAAGGCAAAACTGATGAGAACGGCAAACCCGTTCCTTTGTCCCATCCCAATTCCCGCTGTACTTTAAAATCCGAATCCCTTGATAATTACTCTCCGGAAGCTGAAAACCCTGACGGTGCTCTGACAAGAGTCTTTACTTACTCCGGAAGGGATGCCGACACCATGCCCCCGGTCTGGGTAGCCAAAAATTCCGATGCCGGAGTTGTTATCGGGGCCTGTATTGTTTCAGCCGCCACAGCAACAGAAGTGGGGGCAAGCGGTGTTAAAAGAGCCCCCTGGGCCAATGCCCCGTTTATCCCGGGCGCTTTGGGAGATTATATGGATGCCCAGTTCAAATTCTTTGGAAACAATAAAATAAAAGAAGAATACAAACCGGTGATGGCAGGTCTTAATTATTTTGTAACGGACGAAGCCCGCGGTGGAAATTCATCCAAGCTTATCGGTGAAAAAAGAGATGTCAAAGTATGGCTTTCCTGGCTTGAACGATATGCCCACAATGAAATTGACTATATCTCAACACCCATAGGCAACCTTCCCAAATATAATGATCTGAAATCATTATTTAAACAAATTATTGATAAGGATTACTCAAAAGAGCTGTATACAAAACAATTTTCCCTGTATATGGATCATATTATCAAACGGATTGAACTCCAGCAGAAAGCCTATGCCAAAGAAGAGGCAATCCCCCAGACCCTGTTTGATATCCTGGCCGAACAGAAAAAGGAACTGTCAGCACTAAAGGATACCCACGGCAGCATTATTTTACCGGATGTATTTATGGCATAGCGGATAAAGGCTTACTCACTGCGCCGAAACTCAATTCAAACAAAAAATATGGGGTGGACGCCTGGAAAAAAGATTAAAGCTTTTGAGCCAGATCCCTGATATCTTCAGAAAGGGTGAGATGCTTTTTCATCTCACCCTTTTCATCCATCCCCCGGTAGCAGAGCGATGTTTCGTATTTAATATCTGCTGCATCAAAAAAGTACCTGGCTGTCAGCTTCAAACCGTCAAAAAGATCTTTTCCACGGGTGGCACCTGATGCCAGAAGTACTCCCTTGCGATTACGCCCCTTAAATTCATCCATTTTCAGCCTGTATTTTCGGGACCACAGCACCTGAATCCGGTCAATCAAGGCCTTAAGCGCTGCCGGAAAGGCATAAAAATAGACCGGAGAGCTGATGACGACAATATCGGCCTTTATCATTTCCGGGAGAAAAATATGGGTAAACTCATCTTCAAAAATACACACCCCTTTTGTTTCACAATTGCCGCATCCTATACAGGGATTGATCTTGAGTTTAACAGCAGTCAACACCTGGGTGTCATATCCTCTGGCTTTCATTTCTTCCATGAAACAAGACATGAGATGCTGAGAATTCACTTTATGGCGCGGACTGCCGTTTATGCCAAGAACCATAAAACACCTTTTATGATTTTGCATTAAGGGCTCCTCGAATTTTCAAAGAATTAAATTAATATTATCAATACCAAAAAAACCTGTGGGTTGCAATGGTCATACAAATTTTAGAAAATCCTTTGCAGATTATTGGCGATCATTATGAGATGGATTTTGCAGATTTAGAAAAAAGGTTAAGGATCCAAGGACTAAAATGGCAATTCTCTGCAGTCCGCATAACCCGGTTGGGCGAGTCTGGACAAAGGAAGAGCTTCTAGAGTTTGGAAATAT
>JAFCZY010000004.1 GCA_019314105.1 Deltaproteobacteria bacterium | reverse complement strand
TCCCATGCTTTGCCATGCTTAGGGATCCATTCCTGATTAATCTGACTGATAATTTTTTGAAGATCTGTGGGGATTAAATTCAATTTGTCTTTATTCATGACCACAAAAAAAGATGAGGTATAAGCGATAGATGTGCTCATGGTCAAGTAATCAACCACCTCTGCCATACGCCATCCTTTGTTAACCTCAATGGGATAAAGAGCGCCTTGAACAATCCCTTTCTGAAGGCTCTGATAGAGTTCGGGCATGGGAAGGGAGACGGGGGTTCCACCCAGCGCCTTGATTACCTGTGCACTAGTACCGTGACCCCGAAGCTTCATTCCATTAAAATCCTCCATGGTTCGAACCGCTTTTCCATTTGTATGAAGAAGCCCTGCTCCATGAGCATGGAGGTACATGACCTGGGTATCGGACAATTCCTTGGGCTTAAATTCATTATAGACTTCATTGACAACCTTAGTTGCCTGGACACCACTGGTATATCCAATTGGCAGATCTACGGCCTCAAGAACAGGAAATCGACCACGGGTATAGGCAAAAAGGCACATCCCAACGTCCGATATCCCAGATACAACTCCGTCATATACCTGTTTTGCTTTGGTCAGTGTCTGGCCGGGATAATATTCCACAACAACCTTTCCACCTGTCCGTTTTTCCACTTCATCACACCATTGCTGTCCTAGAATACTTTGAATGTGCTTGGGAGGGAAAAAATTGGAATAACTCAGTTTAATCGGGGTAGCATAAAGATTTGAGGTAAAAAAAACTGCACTTAGAAAAAAAGGTGCGATCCAAAAATACATAGATTTTTTCATTTTAACGATCTCCTTTAAGTTAAATTAATGACCTGACTTATTTTATATACTGAGAAAAATTGACATACAAGAGGTATATTTCGGGGAAACAACAGGTATGAAATATACCTGTTATCTAGTGGAAGCTAAAAAGGTATGAAGGTTAATATTCTTATTTGTGATTCCAATCTTTTTTCGGATACTCTTGCGATAGAATTCAATGGTTTTTCCAGATAAATTTAAAATATGTGCTATTTCCTTGGTTGTCTTCCCGAATTTTACCAGGTTGGCCACCTTAATTTCAGACGGTGTGAGATTTAAAAATTCCAGGGACAGCTTATGCAAAAACGGAGAAACAATATCATTCAAAGTTGATTCAATGACATCCAGGCATCCTTCCTGCCTTTCATTGAGCGGTGCCTCTCTCATTCTTTCAATATAGGGTATAACCAGTTCTCTGACATTTAACAGCATTTTTTTTTTTTTTATATTTTTATCTTCTTCTCTTTTCCTTAATAGGACCCTTAAGGCCGTATTCACTTCTTCAAGACTTTTAGTTTTATCCTCAAGTTCCTGAGTTCTTTGTTTTACCATCATCTCAAGCAGGTCCCTTTCTTTTTTCTGCTTTGAAATATTCGTAATAACGGCAAAACTGCCTTTAAAATTGCCGTTGGAATCAAAATAAGGGGTTGGGGTCATAATGGTATGAAGCTCAGATCCGTCTTTTTTCGTCCAGACAATTTCATAGGGTCTTCTCTCCCCTTTTCGTCGTTTTTCAAGTTGCTGGGAAAGAATTTTCTTATTATCATCATCTAAAAAATGAACAACTTTTTTCCCAATGATTTCTTCCCTGGAACGTCCCCACATTTGACAAAGCCTCTCATTGGCATAGGTTGTGACCTGATTTTCATCAATTTCGCTTAGCCCATCCCCCATGGTTTCAACAAGAGTCCGATATCGTTGTTCGCTGGTGGATAATGCTTTTTCTCTGTCAGGCTTTTGATTGATAATCACCTCTTTAAAAAATATTATTCGATTTTCTTACCGGCTGTCTTATTAATAACCGATATGATCCAGTCTCCAAGGGCTTTTTTGTTAACCGCTTTGATCTCTTTTCGAATCAACTTTAAATCAAGTTCTGCCCGGGCCATTGTTTTATGCCCCCCGGCTGATCCATACATGGAAAACGCTTCTTTTGCCGTATTCCCAGCGCCTTTTCTTAATCCGTCATTCCGAATGATAATGATCAGTTTTTTTTCATAAATACCGGAAATAATACTCCAGTTCACCTTTGAAAGGGTTAGAAAAAAGTCTGCCACAACCACCAGCTCGTCGGGTTTGGTGATATTGCCCGCATGAAAAAAAACACGGTTGTGAATCACTTTTCTTTGTTTTATGGCATAGCCCACAAAATCAAGATCTTCCTGGGTCAATGCCGTTCTTTCAACTTTGGTGACAATATTATTATCTGCAAATTGATAAAGGTATTGAAATGCCCTGATATCTTTCAGGCTTGCCTGCCGGGTAAAATCGGATGTATCGGTTTTAATTCCCAGCATCAGGGCTGCGGCAAGCTTGGAAGAGGGTTTTATTTTTTTTTGATTTGAGGTATTCAGTCATAATAGTGGCGCAAGCGCCATAATCGGATCGAATGTCAACATATGCGGCATTATCACAGGTTAATGGATGGTGATCGATAATGGCATCATAGTTAAATTCAGAAAACCGTTCATTATGATCCGGCTGGGAATCCACCACTACAAATGTATCAAAATCTTCTTTTTTTATATCATCAAGTGCTGTCAGCACTGGTTCAGTATATTCAATCATGGCAAGGTTATCCGGACGACTGATCTTGTTGAAATGGGCAATGGTCACTTCACCGACCTTTCGCCACAACAATCTTTTAACTGCCATGGCACTGGCAATGGCATCGGGATCGGCATTGATCACCACAAGCACTTTTGAACCGCCTGTGAAAAGACTTAAAAATCGATTGAGTTTTTCCCGGTTATTCATCTACAAGGTTCCTTTTATTCCTGCTGAAAAACAGTGTCAGCGTTATAAAAGAATATCCAATGATGGCAAGGATTGCAAACCCTCCGTAAAAAACGCCCAAAGGTGCAAGAACAATAACGGTCAGCCAGTGAATACAGATCACTGTGATAGAATGCAATCGTATGGGGAAATCATCAAACCTACAGATAATGGACAGGCCGCAAAGGTTCCATCCATATAAAGATGCGAACACATGCATGTGAAGCAGCCATTTTATTTTTTGAGGATCATATCCTTCAGACATCTGCATGCAGATATAGACAATGCCTGAAATGGCCGTTAATATCAGAAACCCAATCCCAGAGGTTAAAAAAAGCTTCTGCTGAATTTTATCTGCAAATGTTGTATAAAGCAAAAACACCAACACCACTGCTGTAAAAAGTGCCGCTGTTACAAAAAATGATCACCCCAAGGGTAATGGTCCAAAAGCACACCTCCATGACTATCTTGGCAGATGATCCTTCTATCTTTTTCAACATTGAAAAGACCAGAGAAAGCGTGATCAGCGACAATGGGAAAGAAAACCCTAAGAAAAAGGTGTTCAAGGTCAGCTTTTCCATGGTCACAAATTTAAAATATTCATTGTTCAAAATAACCAGGGATGCCATGACAATGCCTATGGAAAGACACAACAATGATGCCTGGTGAAATTTCTCCGACACGGGTTCTTTGCGACTGATAAACTGTATTGGAATGAATGAAAATTTCTCAATTCGAATTTTTTCCACCAGTATAAACAGTGGAACTGAGACAAGAATGGTTATGGGATAAATTTTAAAAAAAGCAGAAAAAGCGTAAATTAACGAACCAAAAAAGAAAAACGTAATGGTTTTGGAGACTCCTGCCCTGCCCCGTGTATAATAAAGGAGGATGGTGCCGCCTGTACAAAGGTTAAAAAGAAAAATATGAAGCCTTTCAAAACTATAATTATCTGCCGGGAAATAAATATGAATAAACCCGAAAATAAGAGCTGTAATCATTAATATAGAAAATAGTATTTTTAATTTAATATTCATTTTAGATTTACCTGATAGTATTGTCTTTATTATTTTTCATTTTTAAAATTATAAGCTCTATCTGCCAAGCATATCTTTCAGTTTTTGAAAAAACTTTGGCCAGTATTTTAGAAAACTCCTTATTGGTGACAGGATTTGGGGCGGTCAGGTTTACAGGCCCTTGAATTTTACGATGACTCAATATGTACAGGATACCTGACAATACATCATCCATACTGATCCAGCTCATATATTGCAGACCATGGGAAATCTTCACCCCACAGCCTGTTTTAAACGGCAGTTCCATTCTTTTAAGGGCACCGCCGGCCGGGGTAAGCACAATGCCGGTCCTGAGCTGAATAGTTCTGATGCCTAATTTTTGGGCATCCATGGATGCATCTTCCCACTGTCTGCAAACCTTGGAAATAAAGCTATCTCCCATATCATTAGCCTCGGTTAATACGCTATTTTCTCTTTCACCATAAAAGCCAATGGCAGAAGCAGAAATAAAGACTGTGGATTTTTGATCAAAATCTGCCATTTTTTTTACAAGCAACCGGGTAGGGATAATCCTGGAGTCAATAATCCTTTTTTTCTGGCTTTGGGTCCACCTGCCCCTTGAAATATCAACCCCGTTTAAATTAATGACGGCATCAAAGGGACCTTCGTTTTCAAGGTCAAGTATGCCGTTGTACGGATCCCAGAAAAGTTCATCTTCTAAAAGCATCCCCTCTTTTCGAACCAGCCGGACCACTTCATGACCACAGGTCCTTAGGAATGGGACCAATGCACTGCCAATGGTTCCACTGGCACCGGAAATCAGAATTCTTTGTTTTTTAATTTTATTCACATGATGTTCAAGATCATATTTCAATACCCTGTGCCGGTAGTTAAATATTCTTTCAAGCTCTTTTCTGACAAACCCGTAAAATGGGCGGCTTAAAAATCCAAACGGCAACTCAAACTCAACTCTGTCTTCCATGATTGAATTTTCTTTACCATCTGCCATAAATTTATGGGTATGCTCCCATTTGGAAAACGGCCCTCTGATCTGTCGATCTTTAAACACTTTATTTTCCTGGTATTCTATATGTTCAGCTTCCCAGATCATGGGTATCTTAAAAAGAGTTAACCGGAATGTTACTTTTACTCCCTTTTGGATACCAGCCCCCTTGCGGGAGATCATTTTTAGGGGTGCCCATGGGGGAGTCAACCTTGAAATAGCACCATTTGCCGCATGCCATGAAAAAAGAGTTTCGACGGATGTGATTATCTTTGTTTTTTTTATATACACCATATGACGCATATTTTACTCTATAGAATAAATGATTGATTGATTTTGCGCATCTTATCCTATAATAATAAACTTCAAATTAAAATCAATTAATTTTCATTAAAGGGGGCAAAAATAAATGTATAAACCTATTGAGATAGCAAAAGGGATATATTCTGTTGGCTGCCGTGACTGGGATATCAGAGATTTTCATGGCTATTCCACCTATGAAGGCACAACATATAATGCATTTCTGATACCTGGTGAAAAAAACATTCTCATTGATACGGTAAAAGAAAATTTTTCAGATGAACTGCTTTCCAATATCAGCAAAATTATAGATCCGAAAAAAATCGATATACTGATCAGCAACCACACGGAAATGGATCATTCCGGATGTATCCCCAGGCTGATGCACATAATCGGAAAAGACAAACCCATCTATTGTTCAAAAATGGGGGCAAAAAACCTGAAAAGCCATTTTAAACAAGACTTTAATTTCCAGGTAGTGGGAAGTGGCGATGAACTCAAAGTCGGAGACAGAACCTTCTCATTTCTTGAGACAAGAATGCTTCACTGGCCGGACAGTATGTTTACCTATCTTGTGAATGATGCCATTCTATTTTCCAGTGATGCCTTTGGCCAGCACTATGCCGGCGATAAATTCTTTGATGATCAAATCGGAGACGAAATTATTCCCCATGCAAGAAAATATTTTGCCAATATCCTTCTTCATTTTTCATCAAGAATTCAGACACTTATAAAAGATGTTACAAAAATGAACCTGAAGATCAATATGATCTGTCCGGATCATGGCATTATCTGGCGGGACAATCCATCAAAAATCATTGAGGCCTATGACAAATGGTCCCGACAGGAACCGACAAACAAAGCCATTGTCATCTTTGATTCCATGTGGGACAGCACCACCAAAATGGCCCGATCCATTACCAGTGGGATTGAATCGGAAGATGTAGCGGTAAGACTGATGAACACTCGAAAATGGCACCGAAGCGATATCATGACAGAAATTATTGATGCCGGCGCCATTGTAGTGGGATCTCCGACTCTCAACAACGGTATCTTCCCCGTTATCGCAGATGTCATGACCTATATCAAAGGCCTGAAACCACA
Source organism: Deltaproteobacteria bacterium (assembly GCA_019314105.1). Lineage (GTDB taxonomy): Bacteria > Desulfobacterota > Desulfobacteria > Desulfobacterales > Desulfobacteraceae > Desulfobacula. The sequence continues at coordinate 13,587 of JAFCZY010000004.1, read as the reverse complement.
AAATAAAATTGCCGCTGCCTTTGGTTCTTATGGATGGAGCGGTGAAGCTGTAAAAATTCTAAATCAATATTTTTCTGAAATGAAACTGGATATTATTGACGACGGTGTCAGAGTTCAATATGTTCCTGATGAAGCAGATCTGAACAAGTGTTTTGATCTGGGGGTAAAAATTGCTAAAACATTAAAAGAAAGAGTATCCAAATAACCTGGAGGGAATCATGACAAATGAGTTTAATGCAAAAGATATTTTTGAAATTGCCATAAAAATTGAACAAAACGGCGCAAAATTTTATCGAGATGCTGCAAAACAGGCAAAAGAAGAGCCCCACAAACAGTTTCTCCTTGAATTGGCGTCAATGGAAGACGATCATGAAAAAACGTTTATCAATTTACAAAAAGAGTTAAAAGACAATGAAATATTCTCGACCACCTTTGATCCGGATGATGAAAATATTCTTTATCTGAAAGCACTGGCAGACACTCGGGTCTTTTTTGAAAAAGAACAGCCCGATAACAGCTTTCAAAGCATATTAACCACTGCTATTCAAGCAGAAAAAGATTCCATTGTCTTTTATCTCGGAATGAAAGAACTGGTTCCTGCCAAACTGGGTCAATCAAAAATTGATACCATTATCAAGGAAGAAATGGGACATATCAAACTTATCGCCGGAAAACTGTAACCGTTCGGGGTCAGGATTTCCTGACCCCATTACCACAATTAAGATTTCCAAAGACCATGAAGATTACAATAGGCTCTTGCAACAACGTTAGCCGCATCGGTTTTAAATTGGGCTTCAGGCGAACTTGTCGGAGTCAGCATCTGTCTTTGCACAAACATATTATCTTGTGATGTAAGTTCAATCCACTCTATCCAATGATCTTCTCCCATGGGATGAGCGACACTGCCAACCTTCACCAAATAGCCGCCATCCACTTTTTCAATCACAGGAACATGTTTTTCCAGTGCCGCATCCACTGTATTTTCAACCAGACGATCCATTTCCTGCCCGCAACACACAACCAGTGGTTTTTCTCCATGAAGAACCTGTACGATATTGCCACATTTACCGCATTTATAAATCCCCAGTTGTTCAGCCATAATTTTTCTCCTTTTTGTCTTATTATTGTTCTAATTGATCGAGGTAAAGATAAAGCTAAAAAAGATAAATGAAAAATCTAATAAAAGCCTAAAAATCTTATACCCTATTTACAACAAATTTTCCATTGAAAATTTAGCCATTGAATAAATTCTTGATTTTTATCATCAAAGAATTCTTGCAATCCGCGATCTTGGCACCCTGTTTTTTGCGCCGCACTTTGAACATGCCAATATCAGACTGTTATCATTCATTATGATATCCTGCTAAAACATTGCTGTAATATTTTTCCCATATTCCTGGGCTGCCTTGAGCCCTCCTCCAACCCAGCTTGCCTTTAACATCAAGGGACCGGACACCATTTTCATCCCATAAATATGTTCCATGGTTTCAAATATTCTTCCCGGTGCCTCACCACTCCAGCCATAGGCACCAAAAGAACCGCCGGGCTTATCTTTGAGTTCCGCTCTTTCTGCTATAAACAGGATCTGTTTCATGGATGTAATCATTTCTCCATGATAGGTTGCCGAACCAAAAGCATAGCCATCATAGCCCTTTAAATCGTCCTCTCCTTTGATCTGGCTTGTTTTTTTAATATCAACCTCATGTCCTGCGATACGAACACCCTCTGCGATCAGTTCTGCTATTGATTTGGTCTCATTAGATCTTGATGCGTATACAATTAATACTTTTCCCATTTTTCCTCCATTGTTCTATTATGTTTAAATAAAATTTTTAAATCCGCCCTCTTGATATTCTTTGTTCCAGTCATAAACATGGCTTTTTTTAATGTCTTTTTAATATGTTCAAGGTGCAGTTTCACTCCAAGGGTTCCGGCACCGACAGCCGCCCTGATAATATCCCTTCCTAAAAAAACTGCATCAGCACCCAACGCCAGCATTTTCAACACGTCATACCCGGTTCTAACTCCACCATCCGCTGTAATCGTAACAGAATCTCCAAGTTTTTTCCTGATCAAGGGCAACAGGGTGGCAACTCCAGGGGTAGAATCCAAAACTCTTCCCCCATGATTGGATACAGCAATAACTGAAGCACCTGCATCGGCACACTTTAAGGCTTCCTCCGGGATCATGATTCCCTTGGCAATAAAAGGCAGTGTTGTAAAATTTACAAGTTCTTCAATGTCCTTGACGCTTTTTTTAAATACAGGCTGTCCATGCAATGCCATAATGGTTGATCCACAGCCATCCAGATCAATACCAAAAGCTTTGCAGCCATACTTTTCAGCTTTTCCAATCAGGTTTTTTAAAACATCCTGAGACCTTGGTTTAAATATGGGAATGCCATACCCGTCACAGGCTTTCATGGCATTCAGCGACGGGTTGTCTTCGGGTGTATAAAACCAGGTGTCTCCCCTGAGTCCAATGGTACCCGCTTCTTTTGACCCTTTTAATACGGATGTGCAGAACATGGTTTCATCCAGGGCATCATTATATTTCTGAACCCCTGCCGTGGATGAGGCCAACACCGGGAATTCGAGATCAATGCCCAGAAAAGAGCAGGAGGTATCCGGTTCAAAATGATTTCCCAATACCGACATATTTAATTGAATATCTGCAAGGGCTTCTGCATTTGCTCTGAAAGACCGTCCCTGTCCGACACCACCAAGCCCGATGGGCTTTCCATATGCTTCACGCTGGCATATTTTATCAAAACTGCCGTCACATGACGGATATGCCGCACAGATTCCCTTGAGCTTTTTCCTGGCCAAATCCCTGACCTGTTCAAGGGATTGAGGGATCTCTTCCATATTCATAATCATTCTATCATCGGCATGACAAACCTCACAGGTGTCGGGCTTGTCTTCACTATTAAATATTTCATGACAAACAGAACAATACCACCGATTCATTGGATATCTCCTTTTTTGATTTAAACTTTGGTAAGAATATCATTCATTCATATTTTAGCAAAGCTGTATTCAAAAAACAGTTTTTTCTCATAAAATTTTAGAATGCAAAAATCAGACCATACAAATTTATACTCTTTGGCTCAGTTAATCCAATTTTACTTTAAACTTGCAATTCTGGCATAAATCATGCAATGTTTATTAGCTTAAATTAAACATTACGGAAATGTTTCTTGTAACTTATGCCAGCAAAAGGAAAACACATGACTAGGAATAAAACAACACTATATGCATTAAGTACCTGCAGCCATTGTAAATCAACCAAAAGGCTTCTTTCCGAATGCAATGTTGAATATGAATATATCGAGGTAGATGATCTGGAAGGGGAAGAACGAAAAGCCATTCTGGCAGACATCAAAGAGATGAATCCCCGCTGTTCTTTTCCTACCGTTAAAATCAATGACACTGTTATCGTCGGATATAAAAAAACCCAAATAAAGGAGGCCCTAGGGATTAAAAATGAAAGTTGAACAACTCTACGCAGCATTAAAAAAATCCCAGGAAGCAAAAGGAATTTATTTTAATAAGGACAAGGAATTGGTATTTGAGCTTCTTGAGGCCCTTGTTTTAAATAAGGAGCGGTATGGATATATGGCCTGCCCCTGCCGGCTTGCCTGTGGCGACAGGGAAAAGGACAAAGATATCACATGTCCCTGCGATTACCGGGCACCGGACCTGGAAGAATACGGGGCCTGCTTTTGCGGCCTTTATATTTCCCAGGCACTCCATAACAATGAAATCGAATCAGAATATATCCCTGAAAGAAGACCCCCTGAAAAAATATTTTAATTTTTAAGGAGATTCCCATGGATGAATGTATATTGCCTGTCATGGATACCGGCCTTCGCGGTGTTGATGTGGCCAGTTCAAAAATTTGCGATGTTCGGGGAAAAGAAGGCAAGCTGATCTATCGAGGGTTTTTGATTGAAGATCTTGCCAAGAATGCAAGTTTTGAAGAAGTCTGTTTTCTTTTATTGTATGAAAGACTCCCCAAAAAACAGGAATTGGAAAATTTTCAACAAAGTTTGAAGCAAAAAAGAAAGATCCCTGAAAATATCTTTTCTTTTCTTAAAACACTTCCTTCAGACATGAACCCCATGGATGTTCTGCAAATCACGACCCCTTTGTTAATGCAAACCGATCAAACTATCGGAGAACCGGAAATTGAAACCGTATTGTTCAGTGCTGAGAATCTTATTGCAGGAATAGCAACCATTACGGCTGCATGGGACCGGATCAGGAACAAAAGGGAAGTCGTTCTTCCCGACAATGATTTGAGCCACGCGGCAAATTTTCTTTATATGCTCAACGATGAAAGGCCCGATGATGAAATGACCCGTTTTTTTGATACAAGCCTTGTCCTGCATGCAGAACACTCCTTTAATGCATCCACATTCACGGCAAGACAGGTGGCATCAACCAGAGCCCATATATATGCCGCCATATCTGCAGCCATTGGTTCGCTTTCAGGTGCCCTTCACGGCGGTGCCAATGTCAAGGTCATGAAAATGTTAAAAGAAATCGGCTCTATCGATAAAATTGATGCGTATGTTAATAATATATTAAGCTCAGGCGGGCTCATCATGGGACTTGGCCATGCGGTTTACCAGACAGATGACCCCAGGGCCATCATCCTTTCCCCCATGAGCAGAAGAATGGGACAGATTGCCAGACAACCCTTATGGTATGAACTTTCAAGGGAACTTGAAAAAAAAGGAAAAGCCGCTTTTAAAACAATAAAACAAAGAGAAATCTTTTGTAATGTTGATTTTTACAGTGCATCCCTTTTCTATGCCATGGGCATTGCCACAGATCTTTTTTCACCTATTTTTGCCGTTTCAAGGGTCAGTGGATGGGCAGCTCACGTGATTGAAGAACAATTTGCCATAGCCGCCCCGAAGCCCTCCCTTTACCGGCCGGGAGCAGAATATGTCGGTAATTATTGCGGGCCTGATGAATGTGCGTTTACAGATATTGATGACCGTTAAAATAAAAAGGAGTGCCGCAAAACCCGAACCGAGCGGTTCTAAAAAGAATGAAGGCCGGGCACCAGCCTCTGTCATTAAAGAAACGGGTTTTGAAAAAATAAAATCCTTATTGGTTAAGCACCATGCCCACCCGATTTCCGTGCATATGCCTAACGGGGTATTGCCTGTAGCAGTCATCCTCTGGCTGATGGCCTGGATGTTTGACTATGACCTTTTTTCCAGAGTGGCTTTCATTAATATGATCTTTGTTGTTGGTATCCTTCCTTTTGTGATTTTCACTGGTGTTCTTGAATGGAAGAAAAAATATACTGCTGCCTTGACAGTAATTTTTAAATTAAAAATCATGGCGGTCGCACTGACCACAGTTTCATGTGCAATAAGTCTTGTCTGGTACCTGATAGACCCCAAAATTATATCATCGCCCAAAGCTTGGGTATTTATTCTCATAAATATTATTATGCTGATTGCCGTCGGCATTGCAGGACATATTGGCGGTAAACTGGTATTTAAAGATTAATCATTCAAATCAAAAATAATTTCCATGGAAGATATCATTCAATTCAATCATGAGCTGAAAATTATATTAGATATCGACCATCACACCGACCGGGCAATGATCTGATCCAAACACATCATTATCGATAAAGGCTTGTTTGACAATGCCTTTATCGATAAGATCCTTTGTCACAAAAAAATAATCAATCCGCCAACCGGCATTGTTTTTCCTTGCATTAAACCGGTATGACCACCAGGAGTACTTGAGTTGTTCCGGATGAAAATGTCTGAACGTATCCACATACCCCATGTCAACCATCCGGTCCAGAACATCCCTTTCAATTCTTAAAAACCCGGATCTTTTGGAATTGGGCTTTGGATTTTTCAAATCAATTTCATTGTGAGCCGTATTAAAATCCCCTGTAACAATCAGGCTTTTTCCCTGGTCTTTCAATTTATTTGCATAGGTTAAAAACCAGTCATAAAAATCAAGTTTATACTGAAGCCGTTCATCACTCATCTGGCCATTGGGAAAATAAATATTAAATAAAATAAAATCATTATAATCCAGTTGAATGACCCGCCCTTCATTATCAAATTCAGGTTTTAAAAATGATGTGATCACTTTTTCAGGTTTTACTTTTGAATAGGCTGCAACGCCGCTGTATCCTTTTTTTATGGTTGAATAGGACCAGAACGATTCATAGGAGTGCAAACGGATCATTTCATCGGTCCGCTGGTCTTCCTGAAGTTTTGTTTCCTGAAGCAGAAGAATATCAGGATCAAGGGCGTGAACAATCTTTACAAACTCTTTTTTCATCACTGCCCGCAATCCATTTACATTCCAGGAGATTATTTTTAACATGGTTTGCGCCGCTTCAATGCCTTAGCCATAAGCACTGCCCCACTACCCCTCTTTTGCTAACGAAAATTAATTATCCTGATCAGCCAGATAATCATCATACATTGATTCTAAAGAAAATTTATGTTTTGATTCTTCCTGAACAAGGATCATAAACACTTTTTTCGCATCTTCATTATCTGTCTCGTCTGCAAGTGTGGAGTAAAGCTTAACCGCAATTTCTTCTTTTTTCATGGCAAGTTTAAGGATTTCAGGCATGGGCATTCCCTCTTCATACTCTGCTTCTACCATGTAATCACTAATTTTAAGATCTGTAATTTTCTTAAGCTCATAAGAATCAATTTTTTCTTTATTGCCTGCAATATCTGAAAGAAGAGCAACATGATTTCCCTCTTCTTTTGCAAATCTCTCAAAGGTTTCTTTAAGTGATGTCCGGGTTGCTTCTTTGGCTAAAGATGAATAAAAATCAACAGCTTCTTTTTCCCTGTCAATGGCAAAACTTAATATTTCATCGACCGATCCAAATTTCATGTTTTCTTCCCTCCTGCTAGCAGTTTTTAATAATATTTCTTTTTCGTAAATTTGTCACAAATTGTATACCACATTAATGAATATTTAAACCCTTTTATTGAATTTGTCTTTATGCTATGGTTTGACGATGAAAAATTCTGATATTTTTCGGGAAAACACTCCGAAATCAACAGGCCTTTGTCCGTTTTGTAAAATAAAAAATTCAATTGTCATCGCTGAAAACAAAACAGTTTATGCCATCAGGGACAGTTCGCCTGTCAGCTTAAACCACATGATCATCATCCCAAAGCGGCACTGCCTTGATTATTTTGAAATGACCGCCCAGGAACGCTGCGATGCCCATAAATTAATTGAAACGCTGAAAGACAGAATTCTTGAAAATGATCCGCTGGTTAAAGGTTTCAATATCGGTGTAAATTGCGGTGAAACCGCAGGCCAGACCGTATTTCATACCCACATCCACCTCATCCCGCGAAGAAAAAAAGATACACCAAATCCCAGGGGTGGTGTCCGGGGAGTTATCCCTGATAAAATGAACTACTGATTTTTAAAAGCTTTGAGCTAACCGTGAAGATGTTATGATCCGTTCTCAATTTTTTCTTTTAGCTGTTCCACCAGTTTGTCATAAGAATCTCTTTGAAGGATATTATCAAACTGGGAACGATAATTCCCCACCAGGCTGACGCCTTCAATCACCAGGTCATATATCATCCAGGAATTGTCCTTGGCGTTATACATCCTGTAAGCAATGGGAATTTCAATTGTTTTCGTAACAATTTTCGTAGTTACCTGTGCTTTCTTTTTTTTAACAAACTCTTTTACATAGACCACTTGTTCATCGGTATAGCCCTCTATTTTAGAAATATAGGTTGCCTCAAGGAGTTGTCCAAACAGATCAATAAAGACTTTCTTTTCTTCATCACTTCTTTCTCTCCAATGCCTGCCAAGGCTTAATTGTGACATTTTATCAAAACTGAATCTTTCCTTGATCACTTTGCGAAGGGATGCTCTTCTCTCCTCCGCCTGCTCTTCTCCCTTAAATGACGGATCCTTTAATATTTCCATAATTTTATCAATGGTAATTTTTAACTGCTCCTGAACAGGCGAAGCATCGGCATGATGTGTTGGCGTAAAAATACAGATCGCAAAAAAAATAAGAAACATACTCCTCAAAAATTTCATTGGCTCCTCTTTTCTTTTATACATGATGAATACTTTAAATCCTATAATAATAAAGATGTCAAGATATAATCCGCAACAAGAAGTGTCGCTTTTTTGCGATATTTTATACGTCAATATCTGTTTTCAAATCCCTCTTATTTCCTAACCCGTTAAAATGATTAAATTATTATCTATCGAGTCTCTTGCCTCTGTTTTGGCATAGTCTTTGCTTTATTTGTTTATATTTTTTTTAAGGGACTGAACAATAATGTATCACAATACTACAGATTTTTTACAAGACCATTCTTTAACATATATAGAGATGGCATTAAGAACAGACTGGATTGAAAGAGTTACCAATCCTGACGGATATGGAAAAAGAACAGGAGACTGTGGAGATACAGTGGAATTTTTCTTAACCCGCAAAGATAATATTATTAAATTTGCCTCTTTTTGTGTCCAGGGTTGCATGAATACAACAGCTTGCTGCAACGCGCTTGTGCGGTTTGTCAAAGGGAAATCCATTGAAACAGCATGGACTATTTCTCCCGATCAGATAAACGATTTTTTAGAAACACTTCCCGAAGATCATTTCCATTGTGCTGAGCTTGCAGTTGGCGCACTATACCTGGCTCTGGCTGATTTAACATCTGGAAAAGCGTGAAATGGAAAACGATTCATATGGTCGCGTAATCGCGACCATATCCTTATTCTTCAAACATCAACCCCTTTGATTAATAATATAACATGCTTAAATTATTACTTTATCAATCAAAATTTGTTTTATTATTCATCATGGCACATGGCTTGCAGATCGCAAAATGAACAAATAAATTTAAAGGAGAAAAAACATATATGATTCATGTACTGCTGGTAGGCCGGGAAAGAACCGTTTTTAAAGAACTTGAAACGGCATTTTCGGATATTAAAATAACCACTGATTGGACAGATTCGGCACAGAATGCTCTTTCACTGCTTTCCGAAAAAGAGTTTAACCTGTTCATCACTGAGGAACATCTGCCGGATACAACAGGGAGAGACCTTATCGAAAAAGTCCTGTTTAAAAATGCCATGATGGATAGTGTGGTTTTAAGCGCATTGTCTCATGAGGATTTTCATGAAACCTATGAAGGTCTGGGCGTCCTGATGCAGTTTCCAGTGGTACCGGGTAAAAAACAGGCCCGGGATCTCTTGGATCACATAAACCGCATTGCCCGGATTGCCGGCAAAACAAGTAACCCCAAAGGAGAACGGATCTGATGATAATCAGTATTGCAAGCGGTAAGGGAGGCACCGGAAAAACAACTGTCTCTACCAACCTTGCACTCTCTATTGATCAGGAGGTACAACTTTTAGACTGTGATGTTGAAGAACCCAACTCACATCTTTTTATAAATCCGGTAATAGACAAAAAAGAACAGGTTATTGCCCCTGTACCAAAAATTGATCTTGAAAAATGTACCTTTTGTAAAAAATGCATGGACATTTGCAGATATGGTGCCATTGCTGTTTTAAAAAAAGATGTCCTCACCTTTGAGAATCTCTGCCATTCATGTGGCGGCTGCTTTGAGGTCTGTCCTGAAAATGCCGTCATTGAAAAAGAACGGTCCCTGGGTGAAATTGAACATGGGACAGCAAGGGGTATCTCTTTTATTCATGGTCGATTAGAAGTTGGACAGGTCATGGCGCCCCCTATTATTAAAAAAGTAAGGTCCTATACTGATCCAAACCGTGTCACCATTATTGATGCCCCTCCCGGAACCTCATGCCCGGTCATTGCAGCAATGAATAACGCCGATTTTATCCTTCTGGTAACCGAACCCACCCCTTTTGGCCTTCATGATCTGAAGCTTGCCGTTGAAACCGTGAGGATTCTTGACATACCCCACGGACTTGTCATTAACCGGGCAGGCCTGGGCAATGATGATGTTAAACACTATGCCCAAAAAGAACATCTGCCCATCCTCATGGAAATCCCTTTTGACAAAAAAATTGCACGCATTTACTCCAAAGGTCAAATGGTTGTGGACAAGCTCCCTGAGTATAAAGTTAAATTTCAAGACCTGTTCAGGAAAATAGAGCAATTGGTGGAAAAGGGAGGACAAAACAAATGAGAGAGCTGGTTATTTTAAGTGGAAAAGGCGGCACAGGAAAAACAAGCATTACAGCAGCTTTTGCCTCACTGGCTGAGAATAGGGTGTTTTGTGATGCCGATGTTGATGCGGCAGATCTTCACCTGATTTTAAAACCTGATTTTAAATTTTCATCGGAGTTTAAAGGTGGTAATGAAGCAGTGATCAAGCCTGACGAATGCACCCAGTGCGGTCGATGTCTTGAGGTTTGCAGGTTTGATGCTGTCAAATTTGATGCTGATACAAACACCTTTGAAGTTGATACCATTGAATGCGAAGGGTGCGGGGTTTGCGTTGATCTATGCCCGGAACAGGCCATTGATTTTCCGGAAGTTGTTTGCGGACAATGGTATATTTCAGAGACAAGACTTGGTCCCATGGTCCATGCAAGGCTCGGCATTGCCCAGGAAAATTCAGGCAAGCTTGTGGCCCTTGTCCGACAGGAAGCAAGAAAAATTGCAAAGGATAAAAACCTTGATCTGATTCTAACAGACGGCCCTCCGGGTATCGGATGCCCTGTCATTGCCTCCATCGGCCAGGCAACAGCCTTACTGATCATTGCAGAACCAACGGTTTCAGGTATCCATGACATGGAAAGAGTCGGACAACTTTCCAGACATTTTAACATCCCCGCCATGGTCTGCATCAATAAATATGATCTTAATCCGGATCAAACAAAAAAAATTGAGACACTTGCCAGAGAGAGTGACATCGCCGTTGTGGGTAAAATTTCATTTGACCAGACCTTTACGGAATCCATGATCCAGGCAAAAACTATTTTTGAATACAACGAAGATTCACAGGCCAGTATTGAAGTGCGGCAGGTTTGGGACAATATTCTGTCCCGGCCGGAATTTAAAAATCCTGTGACCAATAATATAATGCAACATTTATAGGAGTGATTAAATTATGAAAAACGGAAGGATAGCAATCCCTTCAAACGGTCAGGGCGGACTTGACGGAACAAGATCTGGACATTTCGGACATTGTGACGTATTTACTTTTATTGACGTGGAAGACGGTGAAATCAAAGACGTATCTATTCTCCAGAACCAGGAACATGCTCAGGGCGGTTGTATGGTACCGGTCAACCTCCTGTCTGATAACAGAGTAACCGCATTGGTTGTCGGCGGTATCGGCATGCGGCCTTTGATGGGATTTAAACAGGTGGGTATTGATGTATATCATGATGACCAGCGGGCGGAAATAGAACCTGTGGTAATGGATCTTATTGCAGGCAAGTTGCAAGAGATCACAAATGATCAAGTCTGCGGCGGTGGCGGCGGACAAATGTAATAAGTTGTAAAGGAGAACACTAAAATGAAGATAGCGGTTACATCACAGGGAAATACGCTGGAGTCCCAAGTCGATCCAAGATTTGGAAGGGCTGCGTATATCCTTATTATAGATACGGAAACACTTGAATTTGAAGCATTTGATAATGATGAAAATAAAAATTCATTCAAAGGCGCCGGCACTCAGGCTGCGGCAATGGTCAGTGAGAAGGAAGCAGAGATTTTGCTGACAGGATTCTGCGGACCCAATGCCTTTTCAACCCTGGAAGCTGCCGGTGTAAAGGTGGCAAATGATCAAAGTGGTCGGATAATCGATGTGGTACAGAAGTTTAAACAGGGCAATGTTGTCTATGCCGAGAATGCCAACAAAGACGGTCACTGGTAAACTATTAAAGTATGAATAAAAAGCACCCTGTCGTATAACTGCCCGTTCACGCGCCAGGGTATTTTTCTTATAATCATTCTTTCATAATTAAGGAGAAATAAATGCCCCTTTATGAGTTTAAATGTGAGGACTGCGGTGAACCAAACGAAATCCTCATTATCGGAAAACAGGATGAGCCTGCGTGCAAATCATGTGGCAGTACAAACATGACAAAGCAGATATCCGCCCATTCGTCAATGTCAGGGCCTGCCAAAAACAGCATGCCCGGTCTTGGAGACACAGCATGCTGCGGATCTTCCCCCGGCCAGGCTGAAGGTTGTGCCGGCCCGGGAAGTTGTTGTGGGAAGAGCTTTTAATCATGGACAACCTGGATAAATTTTTAGATAACCTTCAAAACGAAATATTTGAAGATGCAAAGAAGGAACTTGGTGAAAAAGGATTTCAACGATGGCGCAATCCAAAATTTAATGGAAAAATGGAAAATCCGGATGGTCATGCAAGCGTGACAGGGGAATGCGGTGACACCATGGAAATCTATTTAAAATTTAAAAATAACCGGATTTCTGATGCCTCCTATTTTACCAACGGGTGTGCTTCAAGTGCTATTGCAGGCTCTTTTGCAGCAGAACTGACTCTGGGCAAAGATCCTGATGAACTTACCAATATTACACAAGAAACCGTATTAAATACTATCGGAAAACTCCCTGAAAAGGACTTGCATTGTGCTAGCCTTGCCGCCCAAACTGTCCAGGAAGCTTTGAGTAATTATATGACTAAAAAAGGATAATAGTATGGCGGTTTACCGATATGGTGATAGAATCCCTCAAATTGGGGAAAATTCCTATATCAGCGATTCTGCCAGGGTCATTGGTGATGTAACCATAAAAGACGATTGCTATATCGGTCATGGTGCCATTATCCGGGGAGATTATGGTAAAATCATCATTGAAACCGGAACCGCCATAGAAGAGAATGCGATTCTCCATATCAGGCCCAATGGTATCCTCATACTTGAAGAAAGTGTTACCGTCGGTCACGGGGCCATTATCCACGGCAGGCAAATCAAAGACCATGCCGTCATCGGAATTGGCTCTGTTATTGGGTTTGATGTTGTCATTGGGTCATGGTCTATTATAGCTGAAGGCTGTGTCGTTCCCCAGAACACCATCATTCCTGATGGAAAAATCACTGGTGGCGTCCCGTTTAAAATCATTGGAAATGTCAAACAAAAACATAAAGATTTCTGGACATATGGAAAACAGCTTTATGTTGACCTTGCCCGCGAATACCCTGAAAAACTTGAAAAACTATACTGATCTCAGAAACCAAATAAAAATAAAATAATATTTTCAGATCTTTTCATTCCCCTGTATACCTGCTACGTTAAAAAAAATATGATGAATACTTATGGAAAAAAGGACAAACCATTATGAAATTTGAAAAAGTAATTATTGAAACAAATGAAAATCATGTTGCAACACTTACCTTAAACCGCCCTGAAAGTATGAATACCTTTAGCAGCCAGATGGCTACCGATCTGAATCAGGCACTCATTGAGCTGGATTCAGACTCATCGGTCAGGGTCATTCTTTTAAAAGGATCAGGCAAGGCATTTTGTGCCGGAATTGATGTAAATGAACTTGCCGGAAAAACAGCCATTGAATATCGCGAATGGATAGAGAAAATGGAACGTCCCCTTGTGACCATTTCA
>JAFCZY010000155.1 GCA_019314105.1 Deltaproteobacteria bacterium | reverse complement strand
GAAGCATTCATTTTTTGAATACCTCGGCAACACCTATTTTGTAAAAGACCTGAATAAATACGAAGAAACCTCAGATGATTTTAAAAATAAAAAAGGATATTTTATTTCTGAACTAACCTGCCTTTGCCTTGAATCCGGACAAACTTTAAATTTTGAATGGGAATTCGATGATGAGCTTGAAGTTTCCATGACACTTGAGCGCCTTTCTTTCAGGAATCTAAAAGATGATGAAGGACAGCCCATTGATGAGGACGATCTCGACCAGATTGCCGATGATAAGGATATGATCGTAATCAATGGTGAGAAATTCTGGTATGAAGCTGACTGGGCTTCGGTTTATTACCGGGGAAGCAAGGAAGAAAAGGTCTATATGTATGAATTTGAAAATGAAGGCCACACCAAATTTCTAACCATTGAGGAATGGTCGGGATCAGGCAAGGATGAATACCAGATTTATACGTCAAGCCCTGTTGATCCGAATAGCATCAGTATCATCAGCAAAGGAGACCTTTAAGGATGGGTCATAAAAGAAAACATCTCCTGATGAACTTCATTGCAGGAGTGATCATTGCAGGCCTGATTGTTGTCTTGACCGGATGCGGCGCAGGTCTCCCCAAAGATCTAAAAAATGAAGCCCATGATGAACTTACAAGAGCAAAAGAACTGTATGATAAAGACTTGAAACCCCTGATCAGTAAAAACAAACCTGAACTTGCCCAGGGGGTAAAACAGCAGATTAACCGAATAAAAAAAATTCTCCAGAATGCTGAAGGTTTGTCCCGGTATCCGGTTTCACGTTTTTCAAAAATCAGGGAAACCATTCAAAATGCAGCAGGTTTACAATCACAGGCAAAAAGTGATACCGATCAAATTCTCCGGATTTCAAATAAAATAAAAACCGGCCCCGTGGCAAAAGCCATTGCTGATTTTCCTGATTTAAGCGAAAAAATAAACGCCCGGTTTGCACCTCTGTCAAAGCTTGAACGGCAATCCAGGGATCATTTAAGTATTGTGATTGCTGAATACGACAGGCATGCGGCAGGATCAAATGCCGATTATGCGGCTTTTACAGACAGTACCGAAGCGCTTTCTTCCGGTCTTGCACAAGCTAAAACCCTGGAACAAGAATTAGCTGGAGAGATGGCCCAGCTCTATTCCAGTTATACAAAAATTCTTAAGGATATGAAAGAAGAGTACTTCGTAACCATAAAAAGAGAATCCTGGAATGAAAACTCTGATTATTATGACCCAAAGTTTGCCACCTTTCAACGCCAGGTCGGCCTTGAATTATATGAGGGGTTAACGGCTGATAACCTGGAGACCATTGCAGCGATTACCGCAGGCTTCACAGGGTCACGGTTTTCAAGTAAAATTGGCAACCTGTGGAAAGAATTGTCCATTAATCCCACAGAGCAATGGGCAGGAAGAGGGCACAATGCCGCTTCTTTCTGGGTGGAGGATTCAAAGGAAGTCTATTTTCATAAATACATACTGGAAGAAAACGGTGAAACTAAAGAGACGGATTGGGAGAAGGTGGATGCCAATTTTTATGATGCCAAATTTGAATACCTTGGTATGGCCATACTTTCCAAACCCTATGGTGTGTTTGAGCAAGATCGCCTGACCCAGGCAGCACCGCCGGGAATGGCCTATGTGGGCAATTCCAAATACGGTGAGTGGCAGAAGGATCATACGGGTAACCGGTTCTGGTCCTGGTACGGCAAATATGCTCTTTTTTCCATGCTCTTTAATATGCGGCCTTCCTATTATTCTTACAATTCCTGGAATGGCTGGAGCAATAATTACCGGAACAACCGACCCTATTTTGGCAAAACCCAAAACGGGTTCCAGAAATATGGCACGGCTGGCACCTATGTAAAAAAATCACCAAAATTTCAGAGTACAACTTTTGCGAAAAGCGGCGGTTTCAAATCCCAAACCGCTTCTGTCAGGGGTGCCGGTGCCAATCTTCGTGGCGGTGGTCCGAAAAGTAAAGGCAAATAGAACAATTCTAAGGAGGAAAGAATGAATACAGCGGTAACTCTCACAGGGCTTAGTCAAGCAGTTACATATGTCATTGTGGGCATCTTTTTTATCTGGCTGGTTAAAAAAGTGGATGATTGGCGCACCAAAGAATTTGATGATGATGCGCATATCGATGATGGTAATGTTGCTGTGGGCTTGAGAAGGGCCGGGCTTTATCTCGGGATTGCCATTGCACTGTCAGGCGCCATGGGCGGAGCTTCAAAAGGCTTTTTTCTTGATGTAATCCAGTTGTTGATTGACGGGCTTGTCATCACGGGACTTATGTTCTCATCCCGGTTTGCCAATGATTTTATCATGCTGGGTCATATCAATAATGATGAAGAATGCGTCAAAGTATTCCAACAGCCTGACGGAAAGGAAGTCGTCGGGAATACTGCTGTGGGTATGGTTGAAGCAGGGATGTATATTGCCACGGTATTTATTCTTAACGGATCTCTTTCAGGAGCCGGCGGAACCTTTTTTCAGGGGATTGCCAGTGCCATTCTCTTTTTTATCATGGGTCAAATAACCCTGTTGATTTTTGGGCTTTTTTATGAGCTGATCACACCCTTTAATGTAAGACATGAGATTGAAAATAATAACCTTGCAGCCGGTATCGGGCTGGGTGGTATTCTCATGGCGTTGGGCATTATTCTCATGTCAAGCATTTCAGGTCCGTTCACAGGATGGGCCAATGATCTTGCCGGTTTTGGTATCTATGCGTTTTTCGGAATTGTTATGCTGCTGATTTCCAGAGCAGTGATCGACAGACTTCTGCTGCCCACAACCGATATTGCCACGGAAGTTAAAGAAGACCGGAATATTGCAGCATTAATCGTTGTGGTAAGCGCCATTAATGCGATTGCAATTATCATAGCCTTCTCCATGTAAGAGATGACGGGAAAAAAAGCTCAGTTCAACTTTGCCTCCGTGCTGCTGTGCGCCTGCATGTTTGCAAGCGGTGCCTGCGGTATTATTCTTGAATATATTCAGGCAAGTCTTGCCTCCATGATTCTGGGCAATTCCTTTGAACAATGGGCAATGGTCATTGGGCTCATGTTGTTCTGGATGGGATTTGGCAGCCTGATCCAGGCACAGATTTCAAAAAAATATCTTATTTATACCTTCATCGCCGTTGAAACGTTCCTGGCGCTTGCCGGAGGATTTTCTCCTACCATAACGTATATATCATACGGCTATACTGCCCATTACAGCCTGGTCCTCTATTTTTTTGTCAGTTTCATCGGGATCATGATCGGACTTGAAATTCCCGTGATTATCCGGATTAATAATGACTTCAGCAAAGAATTATCCACCAACCTTGGAAACATCCTGAGTGCGGATTACATCGGCAGTCTGATCGGATCATTCATATATGTATTTATTCTCTTAAGATACACTCCTATCACCGAGGCAGCCTTTTTAACCGCTGGGGCCAACTTTTCTCTGGCTTTTATCACCTTTATTTATTTTTTAAAAAAGGGCCTGTTAAAAAAAGGCGTCCTGATACCTGTCATTATGGTAATGACGTTTAGTGCTGTCTGTTATGGATATCTCAATAACCGCGAGTGGAATATAAAGATTGAGCAGCCCCTGTACGATGACCCCATTATTTTAAGCAAAACCACCCAATACCAGCATATCGTCATTACCCATTACAAACCCTTTGATGAAGTCAGGCTTTTTTTAAACGGGAACCTGCAATTCTGTAGCACGGATGAACAACGCTACCATGAACCCATGGTGCATCCGATCATGAACCTGGTGCCGATCAAAACACGGGTCCTTATTCTCGGTGGTGGAGACGGATGTGTCTTAAGAGAGGTCTTGAAATATAAAGAGGTCAAACAAGTGCTTCTTGTGGATCTTGACCCTGAAATCACCCGGCTTGCCAAAACGTATCCCGTCTTAAAGCGAATTAACCGGGATGCCTTCAAAGATGCCCGCCTTGTTACCATGGCAGGCAAAGGCATTACTCCGGGAATCAATAAAAGACTCTATATTGAAACCCATAAAAAAAATCCGCAGACCCAACAATATAAAACTCAAAAACTTGCCGATGTAAAAGTGATGAATGTTGATGCAGATAAATTTTTAAGTGCAATACCCGGGTATTGGGATGTTATCATTATCGATATGCCGGACCCTTCCACGCCTGAGTTGACCAAACTTTATGCCAGAGAATTTTATAAAAAAGTGAGGCTGCACCTGTCACAGCATGGGGTAATGGTGGTTCAGGCAACATCACCCTATCTTGCAAAAGAGAGCTTTCTTTGTATCGGCAGAACCATTGAAAGCGCAGAACTTACCACTCTTCCGTTTCATGAGAATGTACCCAGTTTTGGGGACTGGGGATGGTACCTTGCCTGGCATCCCAATATTAAAAAAGAAAAAATTCTGGAGAGAATCAAGCATCTTGACATTGATGTGCCCACAAGATTTATCACTCCTCAGGTATTCCGAAGTGAGCTTGTCTTTGGCAAAGATGCGCTTACGACAACAAACAAACAGATTAACACCATTCTTCATCCGGTTCTGTTAAGTATTTATAATCATGAATCCTGGCTGCTTGAGTAACACTATATATTGCAAATAAATATCAAACTTGTTGAACCTTCTGATTCCGCCTTAACTCATTTTGACCAGCACCCTGAGAAAATTGTAGCAGATGACGACTGGAATGATGGTGCAGGCCAATGACACAAAAGGAAATTACAATAAAACAATTTTATTGGGAACTGATGCTTTTTAAAGTAAACCCTCGTTAAGGGAAGAAATAATAAGCTGTTTTTGAAAAATCATTAAAGTCAAAATGAGAATCAGTCGATTGAAGAATAAGAATAGATTAAATTTAATAGCCGAAAAAAAATTGAAAAGGATAGATTAATAAACCATGCAGCATCAATCTATTGAAAAAAAATTATTTCTTTGGATACTCGGCTTTTGTCTGTTTTTCGGAGTGGGATCAGCGTCATGGATTATTCACTCTGAAGGAAAGTACCGAATCAACTCTGCCAAAAAATCATTGCTCCTGGTTAGCTCACGATATAAGGGCACACTTGAAACGATAATTGAAAAGAAAAGAAAACAGGGGGTGGCTGCAAATCATGTTGTTTTAGAGTCCCTGATTGGAAAAAACAATAGTCTTCAAACCGAAATCAGAAAAGATCACAAAGGTGCTTTTAGAAGTTCTGATGGATTTTCAGGTGCATTTTTTTCAAACCTAAACACATTGATCCCTGAACAAAAGAGATTGTTTGCAGCTACGGAAAATCTTTGGAAAGATATCGCTCCATTATTGCTTGAAGATTTTTATAACTTTTACTTTATCTCAGATCAAAATTTTATCCGAATTTTTCCAGAAGACTGGGCGCTGAAAATTGAGGCGGATCATAATTTTTCTACAGATATTTTTTATTCGATAGCTACTCCTGAACAAAATCCCTCTAAAAAGTCAGTATGGACTGAGGTATACTATGATTCTATCTGGAAAAAATGGATGACCAGTTTAATCGTCCCATTATATGACAAAGACCATTTTCTCGGCATTACCGGAAGTGACTTTATCCTTGATGAAATTTTCAGCTACATTGAACAAATGGCCAAAACCGAAGGCTGGTGCAAAGGATTCTTATTTGATAATAACGGAAATATTATTGTCCATGCTGATTACAGGGGGAAAATTTTAAAAAAACAAAAAATAATGAATGAAAAATTAACTTTAGAAAACTTAGATAATGAAGGGCTTACAGAGTTAATTTCAAATTTTACCAAAGGGAAACAAGCCTTTGGTACCCCCTTTTCCTTTTATGATAGAAAAATTTTTAGTTACGTTGTTGTTCAACCAATAAAATTTTTAAATTGGAACCTGGGTGTATATACCAGTCACACATCAGTGGTTAAAGGATTGCCTTCTCTGAAATACAGCTTTAATAAGTTAATCTTACAAAGAGTTAATCGATTGGGTGACGGTGTATCAGCCATTTCTAAAGGCAATCATGATTTTAACCTTGAGGTTGTGGGCAATGATGAGATTGGCACTCTTGAGCAAGGCTTTCTGGGTATGCGAGATTCTGTAAAAGAAAAAATTACTGAATTGGAGCATAAGAATGAAGAACTGCAACAGTTTGCTTATGTAGCATCTCATGATCTTCAGGAACCGCTTAGAATGGTTTCAAGTTATGTTCAATTGCTTGCAAGAAGGTACAAAGGGAAACTTGATGAGGATGCAGACGATTTTATTGATTTTGCAGTAGATGGTGCAAATCGCATGCATGTTTTGATTAATGATCTACTGACCTATTCCAGAATCGGAACAAAAGGGACCCCTTTTAAATTAATCAGTACCGATGATATTATGAAAGAGGTCCTCAAAAATCTCTCAGTTACAATTGATGAGAATAAAGCTGAAATCACCTATCATTCTCTCCCTTCAATTGTTGCAGATAAAAACCAGTTTATTCAACTATTCCAAAACCTTTTAGCCAATGCAATAAAATTCAAAGGTAAAGATGTTACTAAAATAACTATCAAAGCTGAAGAAACAGACGAAGGCTGGAATTTTTCAATTAAGGATAACGGAATTGGTATGGATTCGGAATTTACAGACCGTATTTTTGTTATTTTCCAGCGATTGCACAACAGGTCGGAGTATCCTGGAACAGGAATCGGTCTTGCTGTTTGTAAAAAAATTGTTGAACGTCACGGTGGCCGTATTTGGGTAGAATCCAAACAAGGTGTCGGCTCGACTTTTCATTTCATAATCCCAAAAATGGAGGAACCCTCATGAATGGTAGGTCAATAGAAGTGCTTCTCATTGAAGATAGTCCTGGAGATGTAAGGCTGACAAAAGAGGCCTTAAAAGAAGGAAAAATTCTGAATAATTTACACGTGGTCAATGATGGTGTTGAGGCGATGAGTTTTCTTAGAAAACAAGGAGGATATCAGAGCAGTCCTGCACCAGATTTAATACTTCTGGACTTAAACATGCCCAAAAAGGATGGGAGAGAAGTTCTTTCTGAAATAAAAGCCGATCCTAAATTAAAATCTATACCTGTTGTGGTTTTAACGACCTCAAGTGCAGAAGAAGATATCCTTAAAAGTTATGATTTACATGCCAACTGCTATATTACAAAACCCGTTGATCTGGATCAGTTTATTAAAGTGGTAAAGTCAATCAATAACTTCTGGTTAAATATTGTCGAGCTCCCACCCAATATAAAATAATGGCTGAAAAAATCAACATCATACTTATTGAGGATAATCCAGGAGATTCCCGCCTCATAAAAGAGTATTTAAAAGATTGTGGGACGTCTGTTTATGAAGTGACAGAGTTCAACTGTCTAGAAAAAATTTTTCAAAATGCCTCAGAGATAGATACTGATATTATTTTGTTGGATCTATCCTTGCCGGATTCATCTGGCCTTAATACACTTATCAAGGTCTTTTCCAACTTTCCTCAGACTGCTATTGTAGTTCTAACGGGTTTAAACAATGAAGACCTGGCCATTGAAGCCATGAGGCATGGTGCACAGGATTATTTAGTTAAAGACCAAATTGACACTGTTTTATTGAGCAGAACAATCCGCTATGCTATTGAACGGAAAAAGTCAATTGATGAAAAGACAGAGCTTGAATTTCAACTTCGCCAATCTCAAAGGATGGAATCCATCGGCACCCTTGCCGGTGGGATTGCTCATGATTTTAATAATATTCTTTTCCCAATTTTAGGGTATACCGATATGTTATTAATGAAAATTTCTGAAGACAGTCCCCTCCGAGACAGTCTAAATAAAATTAATACCAGTGCCTTGAGAGCCAAGGATTTGGTAAGACAGATCCTCTCCTTTGCCCGTCAGGAACCAAATGAGCTCATCCTGATGAAACTGCAGCCCATTGTCAAAGAAGCATTAAAACTGATCAGATCCACTATCCCCACCACCATTGACATCAAGCAAGATATCAATCCTGACTGTGGTGTCATCAAAGCAGATCCCACACAGATTCATCAGATTGTAATGAACCTTACCACCAATGCCTATCATGCCATGGAGGAGACCGGAGGGGAACTGAAAGTCAGCCTCAAAGAAATCCAATTAGGAGAAGATGACGTAATAATGCCTGACCTGGAACCTGGAGACTATGCCTGCCTAACTGTATCAGATACTGGCACAGGTATGGATAAAACGATACTAGAAAAAATCTTTGATCCCTTCTTTACGACCAAGGCAGTCGGAAAAGGAACCGGCATGGGACTTTCCGTGGTACACGGCATTGTAAACAGCATGAAGGGTAGTATCCATGTCTACAGCGAACCTGGCAAAGGAACACAATTCAACGTCTATTTCCCAATAGAAAAGAGTGCTTTTGAAAAACAGAGTACCCAACCTGAAGACCCTGTCCGGACCGGAACAGAGCGAATTTTACTGGTGGATGATGAAGCGGCCATCGTTGTAATGGAAAAGCAGGTGCTGGAGCATTTGGGATATCAGGTGACCTCTCGTACCAGCAGCCTTGATGCCCTTGAAGCGTTTCGGGCTAACCCAAACAAGTTTGATCTGGTCATCACGGATATGGCAATGCCCAACATGCCGGGGGACAAATTGTCATCTGAACTGATTAAAATACGCTCTGATATCCCCATATTGCTGTGCACCGGGTTCAGTGAAACCATGTCTGAAGAAAAAGCGGCATCTCTGGGTATTAAGGGGTTTCTCTTAAAGCCAATTGTGATGAAGGATCCTGCCAAAAAAATACGGGACGTACTGGATAAAAAATAGAATTAAAATTGTAAAACA
>JAFCZY010000154.1 GCA_019314105.1 Deltaproteobacteria bacterium | reverse complement strand
ATGAACATACCTTTCATGCTGATGTCTGAGGATTTTGCGCCTGCCTTGATTTCAGAAATATCCGTCTTTAAGGCCACCTGTGTTTTAAAATGAACCCTTGTTCTTCTTCTTTTATCATCTCCCATGTCTCTAAAAATCCTCCTTTGGTTTTTTATTTTTTCTATACGGATAATCTGTTAAAACTGATCCACATAGTTTTTTATCTCTTTATTCCGGGTAAGAAATCTGTAAAGGGTTGCTCTCCCAACGCCTAATACCCTTGCAGCTTTGGATTTATTCCCGCCGGTTTTTTTGATGGCATCTTTAACTGAATCGATAGTAAGCCTGCCCTTGGCGGGTATGATATCCTGCGGGGCAGGTCTGTCTGAGAAGTGAGGATGGATATCTTTACCTTGAGTGATTTCCATGGGCAGGTCTGATGGCCGTATTTCGCTGCCACGGGATTTCACTACGGAAAACCGGATGACATTTTTTAATTCTCTGACATTTCCCGGCCAATGGTAATCGAGCAGGATATCAAGAGATTCACCGGCAAGTTGAGGAATAGCATGTGGGGTTTCCTGTTCAGCTTCCTTTAAAAAGTGAGCCGCCAAAAGAGGGATATCGCTTTTGCGTTGCCTTAAAGGGGGCAGATGGATGGGAATGACATTGAGTCTGTAAAAAAGATCTTCTCTGAATTTGCCGGCCTTGACCTCATCTTTAAGATTTTTATTGGAGGCACTGATAATTCTGACATCCACACAGACTCTTTTTTCACCACCGACTTTTTCAAAAGTGCCTTCCTGTAAAAATCTTAAAAGTTTTACCTGGGTTTGTAAGGGCAGTTCAGCCACTTCATCTAAAAAGAGTGTTCCTTTATCCGCTAATTCAAACCGCCCTTTTCTTTCTTTGATGGCGCCGGAAAAGGCCCCTTTGACATGCCCGAACAATTCACTTTCTACAATTCCTTCAGGAAGGGCACCGCAATTTATAGGCACAAAAGCACCGGAGCCATAGGCGCTGATATCATGAATGGCACAGGCGACCCGTTCTTTTCCCGTCCCCGTATCACCGGAGACATGAACCGGGTAATTGTAAAGGGCGACATCCCTGATTTGCCTGAAAATATCCTGCATGGAGTTGTGTTTGCCAATAATGCCTGAAAAGTTTGAAAGGTTTTCAGCTTTTAAAGACAGGTTAAAGGATTCTGTCACATCTCTGAAAGATGCCAACACTCCCTTGAATACATCATCGTGGTTGATGATGGCAGAGACGGTCATTTCAATCTGACGGGTAGAACCGTCTTTTGTAATAATAGTCAATGGATATTCTTTTACGCCAAAAGGAAATTGTGGTGTATCGTCACAAAAAGAACATTTCCCACCACAAAAAGGTGCTTGAAAAACCAGATGACAGTCATTCCCAATCACTTCTTCTTTTAAATATCCGGTAATTTTTTCAGCTTCTTTATTAAAAACCGTAATGATTCTGTCAGGGGTGTGGCAGATAATGCCCAGTTTCAGGTTATCAATAACAAGATTAAGATTAGCCCTGTCAAGCATGGGCGGTGTTATGTCGGTCATTGTGTCATTCCCCAGATATAAAATTATGTGTCAGGAGTAGTGAGGTAATAAATGACACATTTGTGTATCAAGTGCAATGTTTTTTTGTGGAGAAGCACAAGATATCGTTAGAGTTTAATCAAAATTTTTTTTTGGTGGGGGGGGATTCGGGTAAGACAAAGCCAACCCCGAAGATTTGAAAAATCTTCGGGGTAAAATTTTATTCCCAGGTGATACAGTCTTTGGGACAATTTTTTATGGCTTCATGAATATCTTCATCTGAGTAGTTGTCAAGGGGAAGTACTTCAACAAATCCCGCGTCATTGATGACAAAAGCATGAGGCGCCAGTTCAACACAGATCTCGCAGAGAACACAAGTGCTTAAATCAATAACAGGGGAATTCATAGGCAATACCGGCTCCATACGTTAAAGGATTGGTTTATTTAAAGAACCGGTTTAACAGCCCTTGAAATGCCCGCCCATGACGTTCTTCATCTTTGCACATTTCATGTACGGTATCATGGATGGCATCATATCCCAGCTCTTTTGCTTTTACGGCAATGGCTTTTTTTCCGGCACAGGCACCATTCTCAGCAAGGACTCTGGCAGCCAGGTTTGCTTTTGTATCAGCTTCAAGCACTTCACCTAAAAGTTCTGCAAATTTTGATGCGTGATCCGCTTCTTCATAAGCGATGCGTTTATAGGCTTCTGAAACTTCCGGGTATCCTTCACGGTCTGCCTGGCGGCTCATGGCAATGTACATACCGACTTCCGTACATTCACCCACGAAATTATTTTTTAATCCTTCAAGAATTTCAGCATCTACGCCTTTTGCTACGCCAATGACATGGGCATCGGCCCAAACCAGTTCGCCTTCCTGTACGGAAAATTTTGCTTTTGGTGCGCCGCATTGAGGGCATTTTTCAGGGGCATCATCACCCTTATGAGAATAACCACATACTGAACAAACATAAGTCTTCATTTACTTGTCTCCTTTTTTATTGAATTGTCCCACCAGCCTTTTTGGACATGTGCGTGTTTTTCTTTTTGTGCAAGATCGAGAAGCCGGTACCCGGAATCCAGAAGAATTCCATAAAGGATACCGCATCCCGGGTCTTCCCGCTGCTCGTAACCCGTTTGCGCAAGTTTGATCATTTTATGCGCAAGGTCAATGGTTTGAGCGATACTTATGTCACATTTTTTTTTAAGCATAAGTTCATCATCATTATTTGTTTTACACCTGTCCGGCTAACGTCGTTTGTAAGGTTATTATACAATAAGTATGCCACAAAATTAAGTTACGCAAACTTTTTGTGGTTTTCACAGGAAAGGGCCATATCTGAAATGCGTGTTGTCATAAAATTCCAGCCGGTAAAGATATCAATTTGATGCGTATCCTTCATAAGGGATTCAGGCACACGGCTGAAATCAAAACATCTGGCATTCATCAGGGCTCTGACGGCATATCCTCTTTTGACAGGATCTAAAGAATATAAATAACCCCATAAAATTTCTTTTGTTTTTTCATCCAGATCCCGGGGACTTGATAAAAGGTATGTCCCAATCCCCCATAATACGCCTCTTTGAAGCGCTTCGTGTTCAATATAATTGCCATCCGGATTAAGGTATGAAAAAAGGATGGATTTAAATTCCAGAGCAAGTTTCGGGCTCTGGTAAAGAATTTCTCCCATGGCTTCAGGTGATCCCCATCCAATGCCACCGGATTCGTCATTCAGATTCCACATGATTCGTCTCAGGACAATTCTGGCTTTTTCCATATTGCTTTTTCCCATTCTTTCCCCAAGAACCCCCATTGCTGCAATACTCCGAAATTTTATCAGTTCATCTGTATGATAAAAATGAGAAAAAAGATGCCCTACCAGTTGCTCACCGGGAATCTGCCCCAACAGTTCCATGGCAGTTTTTCGATGGGATTCCAGAAGAATTTTTCCCACCTTTTGTTTTGTTTTTCTCCCGTGGGGTTTTGGCATGGCACACCTTTTTTGTTTAAATTTTAGTAAGTTGTAAAATTTAAAAGCATAAAACATGCCAGATATTGAAATGCCATCTATTGCAAAGGAATACTAGTACAGCGGGTTATGATGAGTATGGGTATGTATCAAATTATGGGACATTTTTGCTTCAAGAGACAATAAAAAAAAGATGTCTTTTTTTATAGATGTGCTATAGAAAAGACAATTGCTTATAATGTTAGAATAAAATCAGGATTAAATTATGGAAGAATATCTTAAGTCCACATATTATATTGACAGTGATCATTCAACAATCATTGATTTTTCAGACAAGAATTGTAAATCAGGCAGCACTGAAATTGAAAAAGCAATTCAGCTTTACTATGCGGTCAGAGATGGTATCAGATATAACCCCTATAGCATGGAGCCTGTCAAAGACGCCATGAAGGCAAGCGCTATCCTGAAGAAGAGACAGGGATATTGCGTGGCTAAGGCAGTACTGCTGGCTGCATGCGCCAGGAGTCAGAAAATTCCTGCCAGGCTTGGATTTGCGGATGTTGAAAATCATCTGAATACCAAACGGTTAGCAGAATTGATGGGAACAGATGTTTTTGTTTATCATGGATATACAGAATTGTTTTTAAATAATAAATGGGTGAAGGCAACGCCTGCATTTAACCTGGAACTTTGCAATAATTTTAATGTAAAGCCGTTGGAATTTGACGGAACAAAGGATTCCATATTTCATCCCTTTGATAAATCAGGAAACAAACATATGGAATACGTAAAGGATCATGGAACATTTGCAGATCTGCCATGGGACAGGATTATTAGCGAATCAAAGAAAGCCTATCCCCTTTATTTTGAAGATCTTGAAAGACGCACCAAGGATTTTTCAGCAGACGCTTTAAAAGAAAATCAATAGAATTGTACTGACTTTATATTTGTCTGAATGTCGCTGATACCTCTTTGGTTAATTTCAATACGGTTTTGGCTGAAGCAAGATCAAGAGATCCAGTGCCGCAACTGGGAGTGATAAAGGCTTGTGCCAAGATGGTTGCTTTGTCAATGCCTGTTTTATCCGACAATTCATTCATCTGATCATGGAGCATCTGAGCCAGCCCCTGGGTCGTTTGCGCGGCGATCACCTCTGGTTTGGATGTCGGGACAATCCCCCAGGCAAGCAGCTTCCCTTGTTCCAGGTATGTTTTAATCATTTCAGGGTAGAGGATAAACCTATCAAAAAAGGAATATGCGTCAAAGCTGATAATATCAATATGTGAGCCCAAAAGCATATCCCATTCTGTGTTGGCGCATACATGAACCCCTGCCAGGCCGTTTTCTGCATGTATTTCCCGGATAATTTCTTCGATACTTTGAATAACATCCTCTTTGGTGATGGTAATATAGGCGGATGTCCCGAAGCCAGCCAATGCCGGCTCATCAATAAAAATAATGGGGACAACCCCTCTTTTTGAAAATTCCCCGGCCTGCCATCTGGCATTTAAAGCCAGTTTTTTTATGGCAGCATCTTTTAATTGATCATTATAAAAAATATCTTTATCATTTTCATCTTTTACTGCAGTCCCAAAGGTTATGGGGCCTGTTACCTGGCCTTTCAACGCGATAAAAGATGACCCTTTTTCATCCACCTGTTTTAAAAATTCAAAAAATCCCTTTGCCCTTGATCCTGACAGAGCAAATAGTGAGGTTCCAATATCTGCTCCAGATTCAGTTATGGACAAATATTCTTCAAAAAAAGCAAGGAATTCTTCATCAAATTCAGGTTTTGATGTGTCCAGCAGATTTTTCCCAATTTCATCGTCTTTGTGAATGGGTAGCTGTACCCAAAGCGGAATATCCGGTGTATGGTCAAGGACAAGCTTTGCAGCTTCTTCATGACTGTCCATGGGAAGGCTCCCGATTAAAAGCGGAAGCCCATTGGCTTTAAAGTTTTTCATAGGGTTGTTCAAAGCTATTTTAAATTATAATATTTTTTTTGTTTCTATAACATTATAATTTATATTTGTCTATTTTGGGAACATGCTATCATCAATATCTATTGCAGCGCTGCTGGTGTTCATCAGGGCATTGAATCTGCCAAGTGTCACAGGAATCTGGGTTTCCACGTAAAACTGTAAAGATTTGATGATTCCTTCATAGAAAGATTTATCTTTCTTTTTAGCTTTTTCAAGTTTCTGGGCAGCAATGGTGGCTCTCCAGAGCAGCATCCACGCCATGGTGACATCACCTGCTGCATCCTGAAAAGGATGGGCGTTGGCAAAGGCGTTCAAGACTTTTGCCGACATGGCGGTCTGGCCCATGTGGATGGAAACCTCTGCAAATTTGTTCATGGCTTCTTCGACTTTAACAGCCAGTTTTTCAAGCTCGGGAAGGGCTTTGGCAGCAGCAACAGCTTTTTGCATTTCGCCAAACAGATCCATGATGGGTTTGCCTTTATTCAAGCCCAGTTTTCTTCCCAGAAGATCCATAGCCTGAATACCGTTGGTTCCTTCATAAATCATTGTGATCCTGCAATCCCTGAGGAGCTGCGCTACGGGATATTCTTCGATAAAGCCGTATCCGCCGTATACCTGCATGGCCTGGCTGCAGACTTCAAAAGACCGGTCGGTTACATAGCCTTTTGCAATTGGGGTCAATACTTCAACAAACCCCTGATATCTGTCTTTTTCTTCCTGGGTGGGCGCATGACGGGCCATGTCAGAAGAATACATAACAAAATAAAGCAGGGATCGCATACCTTCAACCATTACCTTCATCATCATTAACTGCCTTCTGACATCCGGGTGTTTCATGATGGAAACAGATTTGGCATCCGGATTCATAAATTGAAGCAGATCCTTTCCCTGTATTCTGTTTTTTGCGTAATCAAGGGCATACATATAAGCGGCTGTAGCACACGCAAATCCCTGGAACCCCACAAGACATCTTGCTTCGTTCATCATCAGGAACATGGCTTTCATCCCTTTGTTTTCTTCGCCAAGAAGGGTTCCGATACAATTACCCTTGGAGCCAAGAGAGAGGGAACAGGTGCAGTTCCCATGGATGCCCATTTTATGCTCTATTCCTGTACAGATCACATCATTAAATTCACCCAGTGTCCCATTTTTGTTTACAAGATACTTGGGAACGAGAAAAAGAGAAATGCCTTTTGTGCCCTCAGGTGCGCCTTCTATCCTTGCAAGAACCGGATGGATGATGTTTTCTGCCAGATCATGATCACCACCTGAAATAAATATTTTTTCACCGGTAATTGAAAAAGTACCGTCATCATTTTTGACAGCTTTGGTTGTCAGTGCACCGACATCAGAGCCTGCACCGGGTTCGGTCAGGAGCATGGTCCCAGTCCATTTTCCGGTAAACATATTTTTAAGAAAGGTTTCTTTTTGTTCCTGGGTGCCAAATTTTTCCAATAAGTGGCCAGCCCCCTGGGTCAATCCCGGATACATCATGAAAGGGTAATTCGCACCATTGAAATATTCAGCAACCCCCGAGGCAACTGTTCTTGGCATCCCCTGACCGCCCCATTCCGGATCTTCGGTTATTGCCAGCCATTCCCCTTCATTAAATATTTTATAGAGCCTTTTAAAAGACTCCGGGGTGGTGACCTTTCCGTTTTCAAGTGTGCAACCCTGTTCGTCCCCTTCCTTGTTGGTCGGAAGCAATTCTTTAACTGCAAAGTTTTTTGCTTCTGAAATGACAAGGTCGATGGTCTTTTTATTAAAATCAGCAAAATTTTCATGAAGTTGGGAAAGATTTTCAGCTTCAAGTTGCTCATGGATTACAAATTCAATATCCCTGCGATCGGTAATTACTTGTGTCATTTTAAAACCC
>JAFCZY010000153.1 GCA_019314105.1 Deltaproteobacteria bacterium | reverse complement strand
AGGTCTTTGGTTTTAAAATACTGCCGCAAAGAGAGCATCCTTTCGGAAGGCAGAATGTTCATGTTGTTTTTAACATCACAGGCTGGGCCTGCTGAGCATGTTTTGCTGCAGGTGTTACAATGAACACATGCATCAAGTTCAATCAGCTGACGCGTAGCAATATTCAAAGGATTGGATGTATCTCTCTGCATAATTGCATTGGTGATTAAACTGATGGGTGTGGTGATAATATGCAGCATTTTAGTAAAGGGCAAAAGAGCAAGACCAATAAAACAGGCAAGAATATGAAAGTAATATAAAAAGGTAACCGCTCCCATACGATCCAGCAGCCCCCCGATGGGTTTCATTATTTTGGATACCGTATATCCGGCAAATGCAGATTGAGGTCTTGTGTGGCAGTCAACACAACTTTCTGTATGAATTTCTTCACCGGCTGCCAGTATTTCTTCTGATATGTGACCGGTGATATTTGGAGAGACAAGGCCATAATGTTTTACCCAATAGGCTTCTAGGGCAAGGATATCTTCTTTATAATCTAAAGCTGCAAATTCTTTTTCCATGTTTCTAAAATCGGTAAAAGAAATAATTTTTGCACCTTCTAAAAAGACGCCAGACAGGACAATGGCTGCAACAATAAAAATGGCATAAACATCCATTTTATTCGTTGTCAGTCTATGAATTTTCATAAAAAAGCGGCGGAAAATGGCAATAGCAAGGCCAATCAAAACCATAAACCCGAAAAAATCTCGCAAAAACATATAGGGATTAACCGTTGAATAATAATAAGAAAAAATTGATTCGGATACAACAGATTCCAGAGCATGCATAAAGAACAGCAGCATAAACCCCCAGAATATCAGCATATGCATTACCCAGCGCAACCCATCCTGTTTTAGAATTTTATGTTGAAAAAGCACATCAAGAATGAATATTTTCAATACAATTATAATTTTGGAACTGAAAATAATGCCAAAGATTGCTTTTAAGCTTGAAACCAATCTTTCGGTAAAAGTGGAATTTTGGGCTTGAATCCCGATTTTATATGAAAACCATTGGATAAGTTTAAACAGCATCCCAATAGCAAGTAATATAAGCGATGAATTAAAAAAAAGATCGAAAGCCATAAACCAGTTCTCCTAAATCCTCAAAATATATATGATTTTAAAATTAATTAAATATAAAATCTGTTTTCAAATAATACAAAATGAGTTATAGAGCTATCAGTCAAGGCTTGTCAACAATTATCGAATAAATATAAACATTATTTATGAAGAAAATTATTATTATTTGTGGGCCCACCGGGATTGGTAAAACAACATTTGCTATCTCTGTTGCCCGGCGGTTTAACGGAGAAATCATTGGTGCGGATTCAATGCAGATTTACAAGCATATGAATATTGGTACTGCCAAGCCAGAACCCGAAGAATTAAGCCAGATACCACATCATCTGGTAGATTTTCTTGATCCTAAAGATGATTTTGATGCTGGCCAATACGTTAAGGCTGCAGATAAATCCATTGAAGATATGACTACCCGGGGAAAAATTCCCATTATAACAGGGGGTACAGGATTATACATCAAGGCACTTTTATATGGGTTATTCCGATCAGAGCCTATCTGTGAAAAAACACTGTCTCAATTGACCCGGGATCTTGGAGAAGCGGGTAGCCTGAATCTTTATCAAAAACTTGAAAAATGTGACCCAAAATCTGCCCGGAAAATACACCCGAATGATTCCTTCAGGGTGATCAGGGCATTAGAAGTTTATCAAACCACCGGCCAGAGAATCTCTGACCGGCAAAAAAACCATGACTTTGATGATTTGAGGTACAATAGTATGAAGATAGGACTCACCATGGACAGGGAAAAACTATATGACCGCATTAACAAACGAGTGGATGTCATGTTGAATCAAGGGCTGCTCAACGAAGTAACCACTCTGGTTGAAAATGGATATTCGTTTGATTTAAAACCCATGCAGTCTATTGGGTATAAACATATGGGTATGTTCATTGAAAATAAAGTGAGTTGGGAAGAAGCCGTTCGACTGTTAAAACGGGATACAAGAAGATATGCCAAACGGCAATTTACATGGTTTCGTAAGGATAAAGAGATCATCTGGTTTCAGCCGTCTCAGTTCGATTTGGCTGAAAAGCTGATAAAAGAGTTTTTGACATAGTTTTTTATTTTACATATAGTCCATGTTCGAAACAGTATGGAATAACCATAAAAACGACAAACAAAATAAGTATCAAACGCAATGAAATTTGAATATCCACATCTTTTATACTTTAGAAACCTGATCATTTGCATTATAATTTTATGGTTATCCGCATGTACACAGCTACCGGTAAAACACCCCTCGGAAAAAGACACGATTCCTATCCCTGAAGAGGTGACCGAACAGGCAAAAGAAGAAATTGAAGACGAGCAGCCAAAGATTTCAATTATTGAAATTTTATCTAGTGAAGCAGAAAAATTTTCTTTGCTGGAGAATTACCAGGATGCTTTATTTGTTTATAATCAGGCGCTTTCTCAGGCGAGTGAGGATGAAAAGCCCCTCCTTATTTTGCGCATTGAATCGGTTCTGATGAAAACACCGACAAACGATATAGAGAAATTTATTGATATAAAAAATATTCATATTCCAAGGTCCTTGTTGTTATATTGGCTTGGGTTGAATTATGCGTTGGAAAACAATGCGGTTAAATCCAAAGAAATACTGGAAACATTTTTATTTGAATATCCTGACCACCCTTATTATTCAGATGCAGCCGATCTTGTGGATGTCATCAAAAAATCACTTTTCAACAGAGATACGATTGGATGTCTATTACCATTGACAGGGAAATATGCCATTTTTGGACAGCGGGCATTATCCGGGATTCAATTGGCCATACAGGAGCTATCAAAAAAATATAATCGCCAATTCAAACTCATCATCCACGATACCCAGGCAAACCCGGATATGGCTGTTGAAGGTGTCAGACAATTACATCAAAAAAATGTTGCCGGAATCATCGGACCTTTATTAGCTGTCGGTCAGGCGGGCCGGGAAGCTGAAACCTTACAAATACCCATGATTGCTTTAACTCAAAAGAGTGACTTCCCTTTGCAGGGAGATTATCTGTTTGCAAATTTTATTACGCCTGAAATGCAGGTTCAAACCCTTGGTGCCTATTTGTTTTTAAAACTAGGTATAAAAAAGGTGGCGATTCTTTACCCTAACGAAAAGTATGGTAAGAAATATATGAAACTTTTCTGGGATATCGTGGATAAATATGATGGAGAAGTTGTGGGTGTCGAGTCTTATGATGGAAAGAAAACAGATTTTACTGAGCCGATACAAAAACTTACCGGACAATTTTTTCCGGTTCCTGATTTCCTGAAATCTGAGATTGATGAGCCTGAAAATAGTGCGGGACGTTATGAAGATCAACCTGTCGATTTAGTCCAAATTGCTATAGAATCAGAAGCCCGGCAAGGAAAAGAGGAAGAGGAAGAAAAAATTCAAATTGATTTTGAAGCATTGTTTATTCCCGATTCTCCTTCCAAAATAAATTTGATACTACCACAACTTGCATTTAATGATGCCAGGGGCATGTATCTTATCGGAACAAACTTGTGGCATCATAAAAGCCTTTTGAAAGAAGCAAAGGGATATAACAAGAATGCCATCATTACTGACGGTTTTTTTGATACCAGCCAAAATCCTGCTATCGTCGGGTTTCTAAAAAATTTTGAATCCCTGTTTAATACAAGGCCCCAATTTTTAGAAGCCATATCTTATGATACAGCTTCCATGCTTTTTTTAACGGCCATGGATGAAACGATTGATTCCAGGCAAACGTTAAAGGATGCCCTCCAGGGTAAACGTATTTTTGAAGGGGTGACCGGTAATACCATTTTCGACAAGGACGGGATTGCTCACAGAATACTTTTTCTTATGACGATTAAGAAAGGGAAATTTGTTGAAATCAATCGGTAAAAAAAGCATCCTGGCCGGTTGCTTCCAGTACGGACTGCCAAAGTCTTCCGTGGGGAGCCATATTTTTCCTCTTTCCGGCTGAGGCATCTATGGGGACATGAACGTAATGATTGTTCCAAAGACTGATCAGTAATTTCGTTTTACCTGCCATTCCGGCGTGAACGGCATCACGGCCAAGAAAACCGCAAAACACACTGTCATTGGCATTGGCCGGAAGACTTCTGATAATATAACTTGGATCAATGTACTTTAACGTAATGGGAATATCTTTTTCCTTAAACCATTGGAAAATTTTATCTTTAAGGAAAAGACCAATATCCTGTAGGACAACATTCCCGGAAGGATCGAACTCTTTTTTCTGATCATCAAAAAGAGTTTGACCAGCGCCCTCAGCCACAATAATAACCGCGTGCTTTCGATGAATAATTCTGTTTTCAAGGGCCTGTAAAAATCCGGTTTTCCCATACAGAGAAATATCAACCTCAGGAATGAGAACAAAATTGGCATCCTGCTGTGCCAGTGCGGCAGTAGCAGCCAGGAACCCGGAATGCCTGCCCATAAGCTTTATCAAGCCGATGCCATTGGGATATGCTTCGGCTTCATTGTGAGCCCCTTTTATGGCAAGCGTTGCAACATCTACCGCCGTATCAAACCCAAAGGACCGGGATACCAGATAAATATCATTATCAATGGTTTTGGGGATGGCGACAATCGATATGTTTAACTGTCGTTTTTCGATGTTATCCGCTATTTTTTTTGATGCCATTAATGTTCCGTCTCCTCCCACCAGGAACAAAATACCAATATTCATTCTTTCAAGACAATCAACAATCATGCTGATATTCTGGGTTCCTCTTGAGGAGCCTAAAATGGATCCCCCTGTATTCTGGATTCCTGAGACAGAATCAGGGTTTAGATCCATTACATCGTGTTCAAAATCAGGTATAAATCCTTGAAGACCATGCCGGATTCCATAAATGGTCTTAACATTATAGATATGGTGAAGTTCCAATACCATGGACCGAATAATATCGTTCAATCCGGGGCATAATCCACCACAGGTTACAATGGCACAGTTCAGTTTGCTCGGATCAAAATATATTTTTTCTCTTGGACCTGCCGGATCAAAACTGATAATTTCTTCTTTTTTTTTTCGATCTGCTGTCAAACGATTCATTTGAACATCAACAATTATCCTTGCTTCATCTGAAACAAATCTTTTTACAGGTTCTCCCGATTTTGTGTGGTGTTTAAGGGGAGAAATGATTTTCGCTTCACCAAGAGTGGGGATATGGGTGTTTAATTTTTGGGTTTTCATTGTCTTCCCCCGTTAAATTGAAAAGACCCTTTCCCAAGAATATCATGTAAATGTA
>JAFCZY010000152.1 GCA_019314105.1 Deltaproteobacteria bacterium | reverse complement strand
TATTTTTAAATCGTAAAACGTGAGCATGATTATTAACCCAATTTTTCCCCGATATTGAAAATGCAATTGGATAAGTTCGAGCTAAAAGATTAGCACCATCTTCAGAGATACAAAGTAAGTCTTCATTAAATAAATAATCAGCAACGTAATCAACAATTCCAGAGGCACCGTAATAAGGGATTAATCCTTTTGTTCTATTTTTTTTGGTTATGGGAACTCTTTTGCTATCTAAATTATCTGAAATTTGATTTAAAGTCTTCTTTTCCCATCTTTCATTTGCAAACTCTGTTTGCAAATAACTCTCAAAAAGTTCTTTAGCATTTTTCAGATTTTGTTCGGCATTGGCTTTTGCTTTGGCTATGGCGGTAAAGGCTTTATCTAAAATGGCTACTATGCGGTTTTGTTCGGGAAGTGGAGGGAATGGGATTTGAATGGCTTTAATTTGTGCTTTATTGATTGAATTGAAAACTGCACCTGTGTTACCAACAATTTCATTTTCGTATTTTAATAAAAAATTAAACAGAAATTCTCTTTCTATCAATTCGCTTGCTCTAATAGCCGCAAGACCGCGACCAATACAAATTTTTTGAGTTGAAAAATTTATCGGGCCAACAGGAGCACGAACCGACATTAAAATATCGGTTGCTTCCGCTTCTTTTGTTGTTTTACTTGTCCATTTAGTTGGTTTACCAATGTATTTTTCAGTAAATTCTTTTTTGCCTTGATAAAAAGGTAAGCCTTTTTTTTCTGAATTATAGTATTTACCCTGAGGCGATTGACCTGCAATCACTTCACAAACCTCCCCCAACTTTTTCACTTCCCACCCCTGTTTCATATCACTTATTCTCAATATTCTTATTATTGGGTTTATCTAAAAGGGTTTTCATATTTTTAGCTGTCACAATGGGTTCACCCGTTTGTTTTTCAATTTCCACTCTTGCTTTTTTAGCAGCATTTCCGCCTTTTCTGGCAATATCTTTATTTTCTTCCAATCCTTCAGGCTGTTTTTTCTTGGAGATTTCTGTTGTTGATGCTTCTGCCAGCATATTTAAAACCAATTCCAGATTGGACATATTGTCTCGCAAATTCTGCTTTTTAAGTCCTTTAAATTTTTTGTAATCCTTAACACTTTTATCTGCCCAGGCCTTGGTTATTTCGTTTGTTAAAATGGCGTATTCCAATCCTTGTTTCATCCCTCTTTCATGCCATTCATCAGTCAGTTCTTTTCTGACTTCAATGCTTTTTAAACGCTGATTTATCCATTCTTTTGAATACCCTTTTTTAAGATAGGTTTCCATAGCACGGTCAAAAGCAAGTTCCGGGTCTTCGGTTTCATCAATCCGTTCAGCACCTACTTTTGCCAGCCATAATTTAAAGGGTTCCGCTCTTGGCGAAGGGATAGATTGGATGAGGCGTAAAAGTGTTTCTGTATCGGCTACATCCGTCATTCTCATCTTGCCATCTTGAGCAAGCATTTTCAAACTGTGACAATTTGTCACGGTTTCATTGCCTTCTTTCTTGAGCCTTTCTTTTAGCTTCCTCCAATAGGCTTGTGGATTA
Organism: Deltaproteobacteria bacterium; assembly: GCA_019314105.1. Lineage (GTDB taxonomy): Bacteria > Desulfobacterota > Desulfobacteria > Desulfobacterales > Desulfobacteraceae > Desulfobacula. Next base: position 3,812 of record JAFCZY010000152.1, on the reverse strand, counting down.
ATGCTTTGAGAGAGGATTGCGGCAATATCAATAATAGAAAAAAACCATTTTTCTTGTTCCTCGTCCCAGTGGGTTCTTACTTTCTGGTCTTGAAATAATTGAAGCTTATTCTTTTTATTCATATCAACTCCAGAATTGAGCCTAAAATAGTTTCACTTTCTTTATCCAGGGTTTTTATCTCTTTTAAAATTTCTTCAGGCTGGCGTAAGGGTGGTTCTTCCGGAGTATTGGGGTTTTTAGCAGATAAGTCAAAGGTTGTCGGGTCAATGTCTTTTATAATCACCGTCCAGGAGTTTTCACTTTCGGGTTTTGTTTTTTGCAGTTCTACAAATTCAGCTAAATCTTTTTCGTTTAACGGGTTGGTTTTTCCCAGGTTTCTATTTAAGTTGAGTTGATAAAACCAGGTCTTTTGGGTGGAAATTCCTTTATCAAAAAACAAGACCACGGTTTTAACACCGGCGCCTGTAAAAGTTCCGCCGGGTAAATCTAAAACTGAATGTAAATTACAACTCGTTAATAATTCTTTCCGCAACGCAATAGACGCATTATCGGTATTACTCAAAAAGGTATTTTTAATCACCACACCGGCTTTACCGCCGGCTTTTAATATTTTAATGAAATGCTGTAAAAACAGACTGGCGGTTTCACCGGTTTTTATCGGGAAATTTTGCTGCACTTCAGCTCTTTCTTTCCCCCCAAAAGGAGGATTGGCCAGGACGACATCGTACCGGTCTTTTTCCTGTATATCGGCAAGGTTTTCGGCAAGTGAATTGGTATGAATAATATTGGGGGCTTCTACGCCGTGCAAAATCATATTCATAATACCAATAATGTACGCTAAGGATTTTTTCTCTTTGCCGTAAAAGGTGCTTTTCTGTAAAGTAATGGTATCAGCAGTAGACAGCTTTTTATTCTGTTTTAAATAATTAAAGGCTTCCACCAGAAACCCTGCTGAACCTGCCGCACCATCATAAATAGTATTTCCCATTTCCGGAGCCACTATTTTTACAATGGTTTTGATCAACGGTCGCGGGGTATAGTATTCTCCACCATTGCGACCCGCATTACCCATATTTTTAATTTTGCTTTCATACAAATGGCTCATTTCATGCTTTTCAGCGTGGGTTCGAAAACGGAGATCATCAATTAAATTTACCACTTCACGCAAATTATAACCGCTTTGGATTCTGTTTTTCAGTTCGCTGAAAATTTCCCCAATTTTATATTCAATGGTATTGGCGCTTTCAGCAGTGGTTTTAAACTTTTTAAGATAAGGGAATAGTTTGATATTCACAAAATCAGAGAGATCATCACCCGTTAAAGCGTTGTGATCAATTTTCCCGTTTTTTAATTTTGGCGCCGCCCAAGTTTTCCATTGGTATTCGTGAGCAATAATATTGGTGTGAGTTTTACCCGACAGCTCGGCGGCTGTTTTTTTGTCTTTCTCAAAATCATCCAGATATTTTAGAAACAACACCCAGGAGGTTTGCTCTACATAATCTAATTCACTTCCACAACCCGCATCTTTATGAAGGATGTCGTCTATATTTTTAAAGGTCTGTTCAAACATAATGATTTTTCTTTTTCCTTAGAGAACATATGTCGTTCAAGGTGCTAAGCTGAGATTGTCAAAGGCTCTATTCCTGTCAAATCTATTCTTTTTTTCGCCTGCCACAGGTTATAATTATCCTGCATGAAAAGCCAGCTTTCAGGGCTTCGTCCAATGCATTTAGACAGGCGCAAGGCCATTTCAGGGCTGATAGAACTTTGTCCTTTGATGAGCCGTGAAAAGGTTGAAGGCGATACTTTAAGCCGAAAAGCAACACTGCGGGGGGAGACCCCCAATGGTTTCAAATATACTTCTTTGATAAATTCCCCTGGATGGGGTGGGTTATGCATAGCCATTAGTGATAATCCTCATAATCTACAATATAGGCATTCCCGTCTTTAAATTTAAAAACGATACGCCAGTTTTTATTTACATCAATAGCCCATAATTTTTGCCGCTCACCTTTTAAACTGTGAAGCCGCCAACCTGGGGTATTTATATCTTCTATGCAAGTCGCTGTATCAAGAGCGGTGAGCCGAAGTCGTAATTTTTGTTTATGTCCAGGCTGAACGCCGGCTACGCTACCAGTTTCAAAAAATTTGCATAATCCTTTATGCTTGAATGATTTGATCATGAATGCAGTATACCACATAATGCGCAATGCGCAATACTGTTCTATAATTATTTTTTATGAAGAAAAATTTATATTTTCAATAGTTTTCACAAAAGACTTTCTTTTATATGATTTTAATTTTAATTAATTGTTTAAACTATGTTACGTCACAAAAAAAGGGTGAAAATGAAGATAGAAAAACACCATAAAATAGGATTTTTTGATATAGACCAGCACTATAAACTGAGAATCCAGTCGGTTGCCCGGTTGTTTCAGGAAATGGCAACGTTACATTCAACAGGGCTTGGGGCCGGGCCGGATGTGTTATTTGAAAAAGGGCTTACCTGGTTTTTAAATCGTCTGGAAATTGAGTTTTTCCGTTATCCCCTGCTGGGGGAGGAGATTAAAATCACCACTTGGTCAAGAGGGTTTAATGGGTATAAAGGATTCAGGGAGTATCATATAGAATCATCTCTGGGGGATATTGCCAGGGGATCAAGTGTCTGGCTTTTTTTTGATTTCAAACGAAAGCGGATTGCAAAAGTGCCGGGTGACATTTCCAGTCTTTATGAGATTGAAAAAGAGGAATGGTTTGATAAGGGAATTGATGACTGGAAGACCTGCGGAAGAATTCAGCCGGAACAGGAGATGGATGTCAGTCTGAGATATTCGGATTTTGATATCAACGGGCATGTGAACAATACCATATACCTGGGATTTCTGGAAACCTTGTACCATAAGACAATAAATAATAATGGCAGACCGATCAGAAATATTAAAATCAGGTTTAACCGTGAAATCGGGAAAGCCAAAGAAACTATCCGATCCGGCTGGCAAAAGATGAATGGTGTGTATCAATGCAATATATTTGATGCGTCACTGTTATATGCAGATGCCCAGATAATTCCCATGGATTGAGCATAAGAAATATCACAAAGGAGATAAAAATGGGGCAAAAATTTAAGATTTCTATGAAAGAGGTGAGTAAAAAATATTCTTCCGGTCTGTTTAATTTTAAGGATACCTCTGAACTGGATCCTTTAGACAGCATTATCGGTCAGAAACGGGCTGTTGAAGCCATTGATTTCGGGCTGAACATGAAAGGCCCTGAATATAATATTTTTGTTACAGGTCTGGAAGGCACAGGTAAATCAACGATTGTCAGAAAGCTTCTTGCTGAACATGCCAAAACCTGTGAGACCTCGGAAGACCTTTGCCTTGTGAATAATTTTGATAATGAATATTGCCCGGTTGTGATTGAAATGCCGGCAGGGTCAGCCGTTTATTTCAGCAGAAGCATGACCCAGTTTATTGAAGTATTAAAGACCCGGATATTGGATTTTTTTGAAACCGCTTCTTTTCAGGAAGAACAAAATAAACTTCAAAAAGAAACCTTACACCAGCAAAAAGAATTGTTTGACGAGGTTGAACAGCTTGCTAAAAATGCAGATTTTTCAATCATCAGTACAGACGCGGGGTATCAGGTTGTTCCCGTCAGTGATGGGCAGCCCCTGTCCCAGGAAGCCTATCAGGCTTTGGAGGATGCAATCCGTAAGGAAATGGATAAAAATAGAGATCCGATTGAAGAAATGCTGGATGAAGCCCTTTTTGAAATCAATAAACTCGGGGAGGAAATGGACGCGGCATTAA
>JAFCZY010000465.1 GCA_019314105.1 Deltaproteobacteria bacterium | reverse complement strand
TTGGGATGAACCAGGTGCTTTCCCTTTCCAAGTTCATTGCCAAGCAGCACATGAGCTCTTTTGGCAATGACTTCGTTCACATTCATGTTGGACTGGGTACCAGACCCTGTCTGCCAGACAACCAGGGGAAAATGGTCATCAAGGGTGCCTTGAATAATTTCATCACAGACTCGGATAATGATATCTTTTTTTCCCCGGGACAACACGCCAAGGTCATAATTCACAATGGCGGCCGCTTTTTTTAATATCCCGAAGGCCCGGATGATCTCCAAGGGCATCCTCTGACTCCCGATTTTGAAATAATTTAAAGATCTCTGAGTCTGTGCCCCCAGTATTTATCAAAAGGGACATGAATGTCTCCCATGGTATCTGTTTCTATTCTTGTTTCCATTTCATAATAGATCAGCGTAAAAATCATTGCCTTTATCATCAACAATGATAAAGGCGGGGAAGTTTTCAACCGTGATCATATAAACGGCTTCCATGCCAAGTTCTTCATACTCGAGCAGCTCAACTTTTTTGATAAAGTCTTTGCCAAGACGGGCAGCAGTACCGCCCGGAGACCCCAGGTAAAATCCACCATATTCCTTACAGGCATCGGTTACCTGCTGGCTTCTGTTTCCCTTTGCCAGCATGATCATGGAGGCACCCTCTTTCTGGAAGATGGGTACATAGGGGTCCATCCTTCCGGCAGTGGTGGGGCCAAATGCCCCGGAAGCTTCTCCGTCGCCGTTGCCTGCTTCAAACCGTTCCATGAATTTTGCATGGGCAATGTCTCTTCCCACAATAATTTTACCGGTTAAAGACAGTCTTGTAGCGACAGGATACTTGGAAAGCTCAGCCCGAATCTCATCCATGGGTCTATTCAGGTCAATCTGAACCGCTTCTTTTATTTCAGGTTCTTGTTTTGGCAGGTACTGGGCAGGATTTTCTTCTAATTGTTCCAAGAAGATACCATCCATTGTAATTTTACCTTTGATCTGGCGGTCAGCAGAACAGGAAACCCCGATACCAATGGGGCAGGAAGCCCCATGCCGTGGCAGACGAATCACCCGGATATCCAGAGCAAAATGCTTGCCCCCAAACTGGGCACCCAGTCCCAGTTCATGGGATTTTGTCAGCACTTTTTCTTCCAAATCTTTGTCTCTGAAGGCATGGGCGGTCTCACTGCCCTTTGTGGGCAATGAATCCAGATATCTTGCCGAGGCCAGTTTCACGGCTTTTAAATTGAGTTCCGCCGAAGTTCCGCCGATGACAAACGCAATATAATATGGCGGGCAGGCTGCTGTCCCAAGGCCTTTCATTTTTTCCAGCATGAAATTGATCAGGGTCTCTTCAGAGTTCAATACTGCCTTTGTCATCTGAAAGAGAGCTGTTTTATTCGCAGAGCCGCCGCCTTTGGCCATGAACAGGAATTTGTATGCCTTTCCCTGTACAGATGCGATATCGATCTGGGCCGGCAAATTGGTCTTGGTGTTCATTTCCTTGTATAAGGTCAAGGGTGCATTCTGAGAATATCTTAAATAATTCTGGGTATATGCCTGATAAACACCCCTGGACAATTCTTCTTCATCATCTGTCCATGTCCAGACCTGCTGGCCTTTTTTCGCCATCACAATAGCGGTTCCCGTATCCTGACACATGGGATAGATCTTTTCAGCGGCAATAACAGCATTTTTTAGCAATTCCAGGGCCACATACCGGTCATTGTCACTGCTTTGAGGGTCATCAATAATATTATTTAACTTTTCAAGATGTTCCGATCGATAGAGATGGGCCACATCTTTAAAAGCCTGGTTTGAAAGCAGGGCTATGGCTTGGGGTTCCACCATGAGAACTTCTTGGCCCTCAAATTCTTTTATCCTGACATGTTCTTTAGTCAGAAGACGATAATCAGTTTTATCCTCTTCCAATGGGAACAGGGTCTCAAATTTAAATTCACTCATTTTTTTACCTCATCATTATTTAACCAAAACCATCTTCCTTCGAAGATATGCAATCTGGGTCTGATGCGGCAGATCCTTGGGACAATAGTCTTCACATCCTAAAAGGAACCGCAGACAGAAAATCCGGTCTCATCCGTTTGGTGGCACAGGCAGATACGCAACATCCGCATTCCACACATCGTTCAAGCTCATAAATTTCATCAGCTACATCCGGGTCCATACGTTCCTCAAGTTTTTCAAAATTGACTTCATCAGAATTGATGTCATGAATCCAGGATTCTACCCGCTCTGACATGGCACGCATGAATTTGCCCGTGTTCACAGAAAGATCGCCAATCAGCTCAAATCCCGGCAGGGGAAGAAGCTTAATATGGCCATCTTCATATTTTGAGGTAAGGGTTCTGCATGCAAGGGTTGGCTGTCCGTTAACCACCATGGCACAGGAACCGCAGATACCGGCCCGGCAGACAAAATCAAACTGCAGGGACGGGTCCTGCTGTTCACGGATATCGTTCAATGCAATAAAAATTGTCATCCCGGGGGCTTCCGTCACTTCATAGGTTACCATACGAGGTTTGTCACCCTGTTTCTGGGGATTATATCTAAAGATGTGGAATTTTAAAACTCTTTCTTGATTACTCATTATTTAAACCCCCTGCCTATACGTTCATTTTTACCTTTGAATTTTTCCGGGATCGGGATTGGATTTAACAGCTCCTGCAGCTCAAATCTGTCTGCTCCCGGGTTGGCTTTTTTGATCTCTTCAATCTGTGCTTCTCTTTTTGCCGTGTCTGGATGATGAACAGTATTGTCAACCCCATACCCTCTTGATGCCGGGGGCAGTTCCATTTTCATGATATCCAGCTCTTCATAAGTGATTTTCGGAAGATCGGCATCATCGTCTGTCCATGTGGTAATGGTTCTTTTTAACCAGTCCCTGTCATTTCTTTCCGGATA
>JAFCZY010000464.1 GCA_019314105.1 Deltaproteobacteria bacterium | reverse complement strand
GCACATCTGGCAGTTTTACCTGGTTTTTGGAATTATACTCTCGGCAGCAGTTGCCATGACCCATTTTGTTCCAAATACGACGATTGTCAGAAAATGGTTTATTAAAAAATCCGGCATTGCCACGGGGCTGGTGACGGTTGGTACAGCGGTCGGATTAGCTGTCCTACCACCGGTGATCAGCCGTTTATGTGCCTTCATGGACTGGCGCACCACCTGCTTGCTGTCTGGTTTTGTCATTGGAGTACCGATCATGCTGATTGCCATTTTTGTATTAAGGGATACGCCTGAAAGCATGGGACTTCTTTCAGATGGTGAAGAGGCAGCAGAGAGCAGATGCCGCAGTTTCTCTGAATCGGCAAATGCAGATACACCTGGCAGGCTGATTAAGATGACACCGCGACAAGCCATGAGGACAAAATCTTTCTGGTATTTTTTTATTGTTTATTCCGTAACCGGCATACCTTTGCAGGGAATGTTGACCCATATGGTCTCCTGGAGTATCGAGACAGGTGTATCATCGGCAAACTCAGGGATGATTATGGTAGCTTTGGGGCTGCCTTCAATTTTAATTCGAATTATTGCCGGATGGATGGGGGATCGTTTCGGGAAAAAAAAGGTGCTTGTTTCTTTTAATATGATATCAATACTAGTATGGATATTCGGGTGGTTTTTTATCAAGGATGTCACGAGTTTTTTTATTTTTGCAATACTGCTCGGATTTGCTTACAGTGCACCTTTTGCCCTTTATACGCCTTTTCTGGGGGATCTGTTTGGCAGATTGTCTGTGGGAACTTTGATGGGCACGATTACATTGGGCCATAGCATTATTGGAGGGATAGGGCCTTATTTATGGGGCTGGGTGGCAGACACAAGCGGATCATACGCATTGAATTGTCTAATATCCGCAGGATGCTATGGAGTTGTAACGATATTTCTCATAATGATCCATCCTGTCCGGCATAAAGAGCCGCTGACTGCTGCGCCGGATAATGAATAAACCAGTTTTTTTTCTATTGCACGGGCTGGAAATGCAGGATAATCATTTCCGGAAAAGTTGCTTTTACTACAATTGCTGGTATATTCTTTTTTAAAAGTTTCTGCAATCTGACGCTGCTGGCTTGGCGGCCTCATGATACTTGGCAGTGTTGCTGCTTTGAATGGATAAAAGGCAGGTAATCAATATAACAATAAATAACGAGAGAATATTTATGGAATTTTTTTAAAGGAATTGCAGTGGTGGGTGCGACTGCCAATAAGTTAAAGGGCGGGTATGCTATTTTCAGAAACCTGGTTATTGGATTCAAAGGCGGCATTTATCCGGTAAACCCCGGGTATAAGGAAATAGATGGTATAACATGCTATGAATCAGTGAAAGATGTACCGGACCCAGTAGATCTGGCTATTGTATTTGTTCCGGGGAAAAATGTACTGAAAATTGTCAAAGACTGTGCCCTTCGGGGCATTAAGGGTGTGATGATTGAAGCCGGCGGGTTTGCTGAAAGCTCAGATCAGGGAAAAGCCATGCAGGCGGAATTAACCGCCTTTGCACACCATGCCGGAATCCGTCTGTGGGGCCCCAATTGCATGGGGCTTGTGGATGCGGTTCATAAAAAGATTTTTTCCTTTGTATCCCCCGGAATATGGGATGAATTGATTCCGGGAGATGTTTCGCTTATTGTCCAGAGCGGCATGCTGTCCGGAGGGTTTCTCATTCACTGCATGTCCCATGGAATCATGGGGATCAGCAAGGTATGCTCCATTGGAAACAAAATGGACGTGGATGAGTGTGAAATCCTGGAATATCTCATTAATGATCCTGATACAAAAGTTGTTGGCCTCTATCTTGAATCCATTAACCATGGCAGAAAATTTATGGAAATCTGCCAAAGTTCTTCCAAACCCATTGTATTATTAACCGGCGGGAAAAGTGCCGGAGCCTTGCCGCCTATCCTGAGCTTCACACATCAGGTGACGGACGGATTGCCGTTTTAACCTACACCGGGGGTGCAGGTATTATATCATCCGATTTTATTGATCAGATGAATCTTACAATTGCCAATCTATCCATTTCCACAAGGGAAAAACTGAAAACTGTTTTTCCTGACTGGATGCCCATTTCCAATCCAGTTGATCTGTGGCCTGCTGTGGAACGTCATGGAGGCGATGTCGTCTACAAAGCAGCGGTTGAAGCAGTTTGTGCCGATCCGGGGGTGGATGCAATTTTTATTCATGCCTTTACCGGTGGATTTTTTTTAGATTTTGATATGGCGGTTTTAGCGGATCAGGCTAAACTTGCCGGGAAACCCGTGTTCTGCTGGGTGATCGGCACTAGTGATGCGGCAAAAAAGTTTAAACTCAAAGCTCTGGATCTTAAGATACCCGTTTTTACAGAGCTTTTTCGGGCAGTGGAATGCATTGATGCGGTTTTTACCAGGAAAAAAAACCTTGAACGGGTTTCCAGAACAACAATGGAGACCGACCCCTTTCAAATAAATGAAACATCCAGGCAGATTCTGGAATCCCGGGCCGGCATTTTAGATGAATATTTATCCAAACAGGTCCTTGCAGGGTGTGGTATTCCAATAACAGAGGAATACCTTGCAGCCTCTGTTCAGGAGGCCGGGCAAAATGCCGGGTCCTTGGGCTTTCCAGTCGTGATGAAAGGACTGAAGGATGGAACCATTCATAAAACAGAGACGACTGAAGGATGGAACCATTCATAAAACAGAGACTGGCCTGGTGAAACTGGGTATTTCCACTGAAAATGGCATTAAAGCAGCATTTAATGAATTGCAGACTGCCATGGGTATCAAGGGAAAAATACTGGTTCAGCAGCAGATTCAGGGTGATCTGGAACTGATTGCAGGGCTTATACGTGATCCCCAGTTCGGGCCCTGTGTCATGGTTGGTTTAGGGGGAGTTTTGACTGAAGTCCTCAATGATTTCGTGTTTGGCGTTGCCCCTTTAACGCATACGCAGGCCCTGGAACTGATTGATAGATTGAAAACCCAGAAACTTCTTAACGGTTTTCGCGGGGCAGGTGCCGTTGATAGAAATGCTCTTGCCAAAATTCTTGTCAAACT
>JAFCZY010000151.1 GCA_019314105.1 Deltaproteobacteria bacterium | reverse complement strand
AAACCCTTGTGGGGAATTTGGAAAATAACCACCTCATTACAACGGGCCGATTCAACGGCAGAACGGTTTATCTCAACTCTCATATGGGATTTTTTGAAAGCACCCTGACCCTTATCAAGAATAATCAAAAAGAAGAATCATTCGTGTTTATGCGACCGGGGTTAGAAAAACCCACTGCCTCCAACACCTTTTTATCCTGCCTGACCCAGACACCGAAAACACTTGACTGTAACTTACATGGAGAAGAAAGAGCCTGTATCAATTGCGGCTATTGCGCCGATATCTGCCCTGTTGACCTGATGCCCAACTTTATTATGAAAGCATTGCTGAGCGATGAAATAGAAGATGCGTTAAGTTATGGTCTTCTGGACTGCTGTGGATGCGGTCTGTGCGCATATGCCTGTCCATCAAAAATCGAACTGACGACAGTATTGTCTCATGGCATAACGGCTCATTATAAGGATAAAGAATAAATGATACGTCCTTTAAAAAAACTACTGGATCTGGGCGAAAAACAATTTACCGGCTCGGGGAAATTTAACCGGTTAAAACCGCTTTTTGATGCCACAAAAACATTTTTCTTTTTCCCGTCACCGAAAACCAGAAATACTCCGTTTGTCAGAGACAGCCTTGATTTGAAACGGTTTATGAGTTTTGTTCTCATCGCCCTTACACCCGCACTGATATTTGGTATTTACAACACTGGTTTTCAGGCAGGGCTTGCTCAAGGAGAATCCTATCCTTTTCTCCAGTCCTTTCTATTAGGGTCACGATATGTTTTACCCATTATTATAGTTTCTTATGCTGTGGGATTTTTCTGGGAAGTTGTCTTTGCCGTTATCCGAAACCATAAAATCAGCGAAGGCTTTCTTGTAACAGGGCTTTTATTTCCTTTAACCCTCCCGGCAACCATCCCTTTATGGCAGGTGGCCATCGGAATTTCATTCGGCGTAGTGATCGGTAAAGAAATATTTGGCGGAACCGGAAGGAATTTTTTAAACCCGGCACTGACCGGAAGAGCTTTTTTGTTTTTCTCTTATCCTGTTTCCATGTCCGGGAATATCTGGGTCGCAGCGAAAAACTCAGTGGATGGTATCAGCGGAGCGACCGCACTGTCTGTTCTGGCCCCTGAAGGTGAAAAAATAACCGCTGTCCTTTCCAACTCAGGGTTCAGCTTATCCACTCTTTTTCTGGGCTTTGTACCGGGAAGTATTGGCGAAACTTCAGCGGTATGCTGTATCCTTGGGGCGGTATTCCTGATCATCACAAAAATTGCAAATTGCAGGATTATTATCGGCGGAATTGCAGGATTGAGTATTTCCGCCATGATTGTTTCCCTTATCCCGGGTGGCAGCGACTCCTGGATGGCAGCAGGGCCTTTATTCCACCTTTGTGCCGGTGGATTTTTATTCGGCATATCCTTTATGGCCACCGATCCTGTCAGTGCGCCCGCCACCGACGCTGGACGGTGGATATTCGGCTTTTTGATCGGATGCTTAACCCTTATCATCCGGGTCGGCAACCCAGCGTTTGTTGAAGGCACCATGCTGGCCATTCTTTTCATGAATGTATTTGCTCCATTATTGGATCATATCGTAATGAAGTATAAAGCATCAAAAAGGATACCCAATGTCTAACCCCCCAAATAAACCGCCAGATAAAAACAGCAAAAAAAATGTCATTCTCTTTTCCCTGCTGCTTTCTGTCATCTGCAGCCTGATGATTACGGCTGCTGCGGTCGGGTTAAAGGGATTTCAGATGGCAAATATGGAATTGGATAAAAAAATTAATATCCTCAAAGCAGCGAACCTGATCTCCCATAAAAAGCCCTCCAAAGAAAAAATAAATGAACTTTACAGCGTCCATATCAAGGAAGTCACGGTCGATGATCAGGGGAAGATCATTGAAAATTATATCCCCAATTCTCTGAATCTCTATTTTTTTCAGGAGGATGGACTGGTAAAAGGGTATATCCTTCCCATCAACACCCGAGGGTTATGGGGAAAAATACAAGGGTATCTGGCCTTTGAAAATGATGGCCAGACCGTATCAGGATTTTCAGTTTTCAGCCATTCGGAAACCCCGGGGTTAGGGGGTGAAATAGAAAGCGCCTGGTTTCAGAAAAGCTTTAAAGGCAAAAAAATATTAAACTCCGAAAACAAATTTGTTTCCGTGGGCATTGCCAAAGGAAAGGCTGCAAACCTTCCCAAAGACAAACAAGCCCATTATGTGGACGGGATTTCAGGAGCAACACTGACCGGAAAATATCTTTCACAAGGGATAAAACAAACCCTGATCAAGTATGATTCCGTGTCCATTACCTTCAGGCAGAAACAACTTAAAGCACAAAAAGAAACGCAATAGATAAAAAGGATAGGATTCATCATGCCCGAAGAGAAAATAAACTATAGAGAGATCGTAACCAGGGGCATCTGGAAGGAGAATCCCGTTGCCTATCAGGTATTGGGGATTTGTTCCGCCCTTGCTGTCACGGTCAAAATGTCCACCTCTATCGTCATGGGCATTGCCCTGACAATTGTGACCGCTTTTTCCAGCCTGATCATCTCTTCTTTGAGGAAAAAAATCCCCTCCAATATCAGGATCATTGTAGAGCTTGCCATTATTTCTTCCCTTGTCATTATCACCGACCAGGTATTGAAAGCCTTTTTTTACGACATTTCAAAACAATTATCGATTTTTGTCGGTCTGATCATCACCAATTGTATTGTTCTTGGAAGGGCCGAATCCTTTGCTCTTGCCAACAGACCTCTGGCGTCTTTTTTTGACGGTATTGGAAACGGGCTCGGTTACAGCCTGGTACTGGTGACAGTGGCTTTTTTAAGAGAACTTTTAGGCGCGGGTAAATTTTTAGGATTCAATATTATTCCGCAATTCATCTTTGATGCCGGATACCAGAACATGGGCTTGATGGTGCTGGCACCCGGAGCTTTTTTCATTATCGGGCTGCTGGTCTGGCTGAAAAACAGTCTGCCCGGAATATCAAAGCCTGAAACATATAAGTAGGAAAGGTAGGAAAAGCACATGGGTGATCTATTAAGTCTGTTTATTAATTCTGTATTTATCGGTAATATTCTCCTGGCCTATTTTCTTGGCATGTGTTCTTTTATCGCGGTCTCAAAGAATGTTGAGATAGCAACAGGCTTGGGATTTGCTGTCATTTTCGTATTAACGGTAACAAGCCCTGTCAACTGGATCATTTATCACGGGCTTCTCGCCCCCGGGGCGCTGGCCTGGGCCGGATTCCCCGACCTTGATTTAAGTTTTTTAAAATTCATCACCTTTATTGCCGTCATCGCCGCTATTGTCCAGGCCGTTGAAATGGTCATTGATAAATATTCACCCCTGCTTTACGCAACCCTGGGGGTATTTTTACCATTGATCGCCGTTAATTGTGCCATCCTTGGAACTTCGCTTTTCATGGTGGAACGGCATTATACCTTTATCGAATCCATTGTCTTTGGAGCAGGCTCTGGAACCGGCTGGATGCTGGCCATCGTATCCATGGCTGCCATCAGGAAAAAGATCCTGTATGCGGATGTCCCCAAAGGACTAGAAGGATTTGGCATCACCATGATTATTGCAGGTCTGATGGCCATGACATTTATGATGTTCTCAGGGATCACCCTTTAACAAGGAGAGATAAAATTGTTATACATCTTAAGCATATTGGTTTTTACAGGGGTGATTCTGATCCTTGTTACAGTGCTCCTCTTTGTTGAATCCAAGGTGACAAGCTCGGGTGAATTTGAAATCACCATCAATGGCAATAAAGATGAAACCTTAAAGATTTCCGGCAACCCCTCCCTGTTATCGGCCCTGTCCCAGAAAGATATTTTCCTGCCCTCTGCCTGCGGCGGCTCAGGCTCCTGCGGCATGTGCAAGTGTGAAGTCATTGAAGGCGGCGGCAGCATCCTGCCCACAGAACTTGCCCATCTCACAAGAAAAGACAAACTTGCCAACAAGCGCCTGTCCTGCCAGTTAAAAGTAAAAAATAACCTTGAGATAAAAATACCCGAGTCCATATTCGGAATCAAAAAAGTCGATGCCACAGTGGTATCAAATCATAACGTCGCCACCTTTATCAAAGAGCTGGTACTCAAGCCTGCAACCCCCATTGATTTTAAGGCGGGTGCCTATATCCAGATTGATGTGCCTGAATATGATCTGATGTTCAAAGACTTTCATATCGAAAGCAAATATGTGAGTGAATGGAAAAAATACAATTTTCTGGAACTCGCCGCAAAGGGCATTAAATCGGGATTTCGAGCATACTCTCTTGCCAACCCGCCCCATGATAATAAAATCATGATGATGAATGTCAGGATCGCAACACCGCCGCCGGGAACACAAGGCCTCCCGCCGGGATTCGGGTCCTCCTATATTTTCGGCCTGGAACCCGGGGACAAGGTAACCATCAGCGGCCCTTACGGCGATTTCATGGTCAAAGATACAGACAATGAAATGTGTTTTATCGGCGGCGGTGCGGGCATGGCCCCCTTAAGAAGCCACATCCTCCACCAGCTTGACGGGGCCCATTCAAATCGGAAAGTCTCTTTCTGGTATGGCGCCAGATCTAAAAAAGAGATGTTTTATGACGATGTTTTCAAGGACCTTGAAAAAAGACATGATAATTTCACCTATCATGTCGCTCTTTCAAACCCCGAGGAAGACGACCACTGGGATGGCCTGACCGGATTTATCCATACCCATCTGTGTGATACCTATCTTTGCAGCCATGAAGATCCCACAGAGATAGAATTCTACCTTTGCGGCCCGCCCCCCATGATCAATGCCATTATCACTGCATTATATGACCTCGGTGTAGAAGACGACATGATTTTTTATGATAAATTTTAAAAAAATATCAAAACCAGAGGGTTCCCCTGATTGATTTTTCCGCCATCCTCATATACTAGGTAAACCAGTAGTAAAATTGTTTTGTTTCAAGTATCTCGAGTTGCAAAAATTGTAACCGACAGAGCGGAGCTGTGCCGGGAACCCGCCAACTATAGATCCAGCGGGCTCTTTGATTCCTTGATAGTCCTGGATTTGACAGTATGCGTATAAATCATTGTTGTCCTGACATCACTGTGCCCCAATAATTCCTGAATAGTACGGATATCATAATTTGCCTGGAGCAGATGACTTGCAAAGCTGTGGCGGAATGTATGGGCCGATGCTCTTTTGAGAATTTTAGATTTCCCAACTCCACGTTTTATAGCCTTTTGAACATGCGTCTCATGAAGATGATACCGCCGGTATTCATTGGTCTCAGAAACAAATGTCAGCTCTATGACAGGAAAAAACCACTGCCAGGTCAATTCCTTGGGGGCATTTTTATATTTTTTTTCAAGCCTGTCAGGCACAAACACACCGGAATAATCATCTTTCATGTCTGTGTCATGCAAAGTG
>JAFCZY010000463.1 GCA_019314105.1 Deltaproteobacteria bacterium | reverse complement strand
TGGCAAAGAGGTAGCGATAAGAGACGGGAATATTATCGAAGCGGTCAGGGCCAGTATTTCAATACCCGGAATATTTACACCTGTTAAAAAAAATGGAACATTTCTTGTTGATGGAGGGGTGGTCAATCCGGTACCTGTAAGTGTGGTGAGGGAAATGGGTGCTGATTTTGTAATAGCGGTTGATCTTAATCACACTAATGTTGGAAATACAGAACTATATAAAATCGTTGATATTGATTCGAATCAGAAATTTTTGAAGAAAAAAAACCAACAGGACCAAGGGGAAAAAAATAAGCTTGTAGAAGCTTTGGACAAGAGAATTAAAGCAGTTGATTTTCCTGCCTTAACCCGGGTAAAAAAATGGATGAATAAAGAACCAATGCCAAGTATTTTTGAAGTACTAATATCTTCTATAAATATCATGGAAGAACAGATTACGGCCATAAGGCTGAAAACTGATCCGCCGGATATTCTGATTCAACCCAATCTGGACCATCTTAAGTTTCTTGAATTCAACCGGGCCAAAGAAAAATTGGTGGTATTGGGCGTACCTATCGACATATACAGCGATATCGGCATATTATAACGATACTTTTCAAATATGGTTTCGGAGATGTAATCGACAAATTAAAGATTGAACAATACCTGGAAATCGGGTGGCAAATGGTCTCACGCAAACGTCGAGAAAAAATTGAGTCCCTTTCCAGGGCTGTGAGAGTGCGGATGGCTCTGGAGGATCTGGGTCCTACTTTTATCAAGATGGGTCAGATCCTTTCCACCCGTCCAGATCTACTTCCCGGAGAATTTATCCGGGAGCTGCCCAAACTTCAGGATGAAGTACCTTCGTTTTCCCTTTCCGAAATAA
Organism: Deltaproteobacteria bacterium; assembly: GCA_019314105.1. Lineage (GTDB taxonomy): Bacteria > Desulfobacterota > Desulfobacteria > Desulfobacterales > Desulfobacteraceae > Desulfobacula. The sequence goes on along the minus strand of JAFCZY010000463.1, from coordinate 1,246 downwards.
AGGAGATCATCGTAAAGGAGTTGCATAAGCCTGTCGAACAGATATTCTCTCATTTTGACGAACAGCCCCTGGCTGCGGCTTCCATTGGCCAGGTTCACAAAGCACGCACACTTGACGGACAGGATGTGGTAGTGAAGGTTCAGCGGCCTGGTATTCAAAGCACTATTCAGGTGGATCTGGAAATTATGCTCCATCTTGCCGATCTGATGGAAAAGCATCTGGAGGGCTGGGATATTCAGAGGCCTAGTAAAATTGTGGAAGAGTTTGCACAAACCTTGGAAAAAGAACTCGACTACAGTCTGGAAGCGGCTTATATGGAACGGTTTGCCAGACAATTTGAAAATGAGCCCGCCGTTCATGTTCCAAAAATTTTTCATGAGGCTTCAACCAGCCGGGTGTTAACCATGGAATGTATTACCGGTATAAAAATTTCCGACATCGAACGGCTGGACCAAGAAGGTTTTGACCGATCAAAGATTGCGCGCCGTGGATTTGACCTGATCCTGAAGCAAATCTTTGAACATGGATTTTTTCATGCAGACCCGCATCCCGGCAATATTTTTGTGCTTCCCGATAATATCCTCTGCTATATTGATTTTGGCATGATGGGCCGCATTGATTTAAAAAACAGAGAAGATTTTGCAGATTTGATCATGAATATTGCACAGAGGAATGAAGTAAAGACCACTGATAGTCTTCTCAGATTACTGATTTCTGAAGACGAACCGGACTACCACTCCCTGGCTGGGGATGTGGCCGACTTTATGGATCAACACTGTTATCGTCCTCTTAAGGAAGTGGAGCTGGGAAAATTGCTGAACCAGCTTCTTGAAATAACATCAAAGCACCGCCTTAGTATCCCTCCGAATCTTTTTTTGATGATCAAGGCTCTCAGCACGGTGGAGGGTATTGGCCGGGCCCTGGATTCGGATTTTGATGTCATTGGACAGGCAGGCCCTTTTGTACGGAAAATTCAGTTGAACCGCTTCAACCCTCGGCGGATTGCCAGGGATATGACAGATTCCGGAACCGACCTTTTTCAGCTTTTAAAAGAGATTCCCGGAGAGGTTCGAGAAATTCTTGGAATGGTAAAAAAGGGCAAAGTAAAAATAGAATTTGAGCACAAAGGACTGGAACCTATGTATTCAAACAATGACCGTATCAGCAACCGGCTTTCTTTTGCAATTGTATTGGCTTCCCTGATCATTGGCTCCGCACTCATCGTTCTTTCCGATATCCCACCCAA